>DASYSN010000198.1:0-24249 GCA_036003305.1 Thermoanaerobaculia bacterium | reverse complement strand
GCGCGCGGCACGATGAGTGCGTCGCGACGACCGGCACGCGCGTCGTCTCGATGACGTGGTCGAACGCGCGGTCGCTGACGTGCGAGATGTCGACGATCATGCCGAGGTCGTTCATCGTCTGCACGACCTCGCGGCCGAACGATGTGAGCCCGCCGTGGCGGCCGGCGTCGCCCGACGAGTCGCACCAGTTGTTGGTGTTGACGTGCGTCAGGGTCATGTAGCGCGTGCCGTGCTTGTAGAAGTCGCGCAGCGTGTCGAGCGAGTCTTCGATCGCGTGGCCGCCTTCGACGCCGATGAGGATCGCGATCTGGCCGTCGCGCTTCGCGGCGCGGATGCCGGCGGCGTCGGTGTTGAAGGTCAGCTTCCCGTCGCTGCGCTCGACCTCTTCCTTGATGATGTCGAACAGCCGGTAGGCGAGTGCCGCGGCGCCGCGGCCGGCGTAGGCGGGCGGGACGTACGCGGCGAAGAACGACGCGGTGATGCCGCCCTCCTCCAGCGTCCGCAGGTCGCACTGCGCCTCGGGGTCATGCTCGTCGATGTGGATGTTGTGTCGCAGTACGCGGTAAGGGGTGTCGCAGTGGCCGTCGACGATGATCGAGCGGCGGTGAACTTCATTCAAACCAGGCCTCTATGTCGTCGAATTTGCTAGGGATCTCGCCCGCATCCTGCAGGACGAATTCGGATTTCGCGAGGAGCTCGCGCTCGATGCCGCCGGAGAGCACGGCGATGACCGGGATCGCCATGCGATGCGCGGCGAGGACGTCGTACGGGGTGTCGCCGACGGCGAAGGTGAACTTCGGATCGCTTCCAGCGCGGTCGAGCGCGGCCTCGAAGATCTCCGGTGACGGCTTCGAGAACTGGGCGTCGCTCTTCGAAGTCGACCCTTCGATGAACTCCTCGGCGTTCAAGAGCCGCGTATAGTACTCCACCTCCTCCTCGTTCGAGGACGACGCCAGCGCGAGCCGGATCTTCCGCGCGCGCAGCGCTTCGAAGAGATCCTGCACGAACGGGAACGGGTTCACCTCCTCCATGTATTTGTCCTTGTAGAGCTTCGAGCGGTACTTCTTCAGCGCGTCGCCGAACTTCCGCATCTCCTTCGCGTTGAGGAGGTCGGGCACGAGGAGGTCGCCGCCTTTGCCGATCTGATGTCGGATGACCTCGCGGTCGAAGTGTTTGTCGAAATGCGCGAACGCCTCGATCCAGCACCGGACGTGGTGGTCGTTGCTATCGACGAGCGTGCCATCGATGTCGAAGAGGAGACCTTGGAGTTTCACACCTCTCGTGAAGCAAGTTCAGTGCATATAATCGGGCGGCCGATGCGTACGGAGCGCGATTTCGCGCCGGAAAACCGGGAGGGGCGGCGGCGGTTCATGATCGCCGGCGAGCACACGATCCTGCGCGCGTTCGAGCGCGAGGACGTGGAGCGCTGCTATCGCTGGATGAACGATCCGAGCATCGTTCGCACGCTGAAGTCGCGGTATCCGATCGCGTTCACGAACGAAGCGGAGTGGCTCGAGCGCGCCATGAATGCGTCGCCGAACGAGCGGCACTTCGCGATCGAGCGGAAAGACGATCGCTCGCACATCGGCAACGCCTCGATCCACGACGTCGACTGGGTTTCGCGCACGGCGTGGTTCGGCCTCTTCATCGGCGAGCCGAGCGCCTGGAACCGCGGCTTCGGCACCGACGCCATCGGGACGCTGACCCGCTTCGCGTTCGAGGAGATGAACCTCGTCAAGCTCCGCATCAACGTCTTCGACTACAACGAGAAAGCGAAGCACGTGCTCATCAGCCACGGTTTCGTCGAGGAGGGGAAGCTGGCGCGCGACTTTTACCGCGAGGGGACGTATCACGATATCGTGATCCTCTCCGCGTTCCGCGAGACACAGAATGCCTGACGAGAAAAAAATCCGAGTCCTCATCGCAAAACCCGGCCTCGACGGCCATGACCGCGGCGCGAAAGTGATTGCGCGCGCGCTCCGCGACGCCGGCATGGAAGTCATCTACACCGGCCTGCGGCAGACGCCCGAGCAGATCGTCGCCGCCGCGATCCAGGAGGACGTCGACGCCATCGGGCTCTCGATTCTCTCCGGCGCGCACAACGTCCTCTTCCCCGAGATCATGCGGATGCTGAAGGAGGAGGGGGCGGACGACGTCATCGTCTTCGCCGGCGGCATCATCCCGGAGCAGGACATCCCAAAGCTCAAAGCCCTCGGGATCCGCGAGATCTTCCTCCCCGGAACGCCGACGACTACCGCGGTCGCGGCGATCCGCAACGCCGTCAAAGCGTGAAGCCACGCGTCGGCGCCACTCTCGGAAAGTTCGCGCCGCTCCACCGCGGACATCAGCTCGTGATCGAGACCGCGCTCCGGGAGATGGATCGCGTCATCGTTCTGATCTTTCCCGCCGAAGAGACGCCGGTCCCTCTCTCCATCCGGGCGGGTTGGATTCGAACGCTGTACCCCCAGGTGGAAGTGATCGAGGCGTGGGATGGTCCGACCGAAACCGGCTATACGCCGGAGCTCATCGCGAAACACGACGCCTATCTGCAACGCGTCCTTGCCGGGCGCGGTGTGACGCACTTTTACTCGAGCGAGCGATACGGTGAGCACGTCAGCCGCGCCCTCGGTGGCGAGGATCGCCGCGTGGATCCGGATCGCTCGGCGTTTCCCGTCTCCGGAGCTGCGATCCGCGAACGGCCGTTCGCGTTCCGGCAATTTCTCGATCCGGTCGTCTATCGCGATCTTGTCTTTCGCGTTGCGTTAGTGGGTGCGCCGTCGACGGGAAAGACGACGCTAGCGGAGCGCCTCGCCGCGCAATTCGGCACTGTCTGGATGTCGGAGTATGGACGCGAGTACTGGGAGCAGCACCACCAAGACCGTCGCCTGACGCTGGACGAGCTGGCGTACATCGGAGAAGAGCACCGGCGGCTCGAAGACGAGAAGGTGCTCAACGCCGATCGTTATCTTTTCGTCGACACGGAGGCGATCACGACACGTGTCTTCTCAATCTACTACCACGGCAAGGCTGCGGAACGGCTCGAACGCCTCGCCGACGAAGCAGTAGCGCACTACGATCTGTTTTTCCTCTGCGGCGACGAGATCCCGTACGCCGATACGCCTGATCGCTCCGGCGAGGCGAATCGCCGGCTGTTTCAGCTGTGGATTCGTGACGAGCTCGCGCGGCGCAAGATTCCCTACGTTGCAGTCGCAGGAAGTGTCGAAGAACGCTTGCAGCGTGCCTCATACGTGTTGGCGTGGTGTGAGAAGTTCACCTCGTTGCCCGATCGGTTGCTCGCGGAGGGTAGGTGAGCAGACGTGAGATCGTCTTCGACGACGGAGGAATGAACCTGCTTTCCTCGGCCGCGCTCCGATGGCTGCGCGCCGAGGTTGAAGCAACAGCCGGCTGTTCGGTTCTCATCTTTCGCTCCGGCCGGCCGAACGTCTTCGCCGCCGGCGCCGACATGAACGAGATGGCGCGCTTCACCGCCGCCGACGCCGCCGAATTCTCCCGCCTCGGCCAGGAGACGTTCGCCGCGATCGAGCGGATGCCGTGCCTCACGATCGCGGCCATCGACGGCGACTGCTTCGGCGGCGCGCTCGACCTCGTCCTCTCGTTCGACCTCCGCTTCGCCACCGAGCGCTCGCGCTTCTCGCATCCCGGCGCGAAGCTCGGCATCGTCACCGGCTTCGGAGGGACCACGCGCTGGCGACGCGTGATCGACTCCCGCGCCGCCCGCCGCCTCTTCCTCCTGAACGACGTCCTCTCCGCCTCCGACGCGCTCTCCCTCGGCCTCATCGACGCCATCGGCGACCCGCCCGCTATCCCGCCTCTCGATTCCGCCACCGTGCAGATGGTCAAGGAGTTGACCATTCACGGCCAGCGCCTCAGCCAGCGCGAGCTGGTCCTGCTGGCGGAGCGATTGAGCGCCTACGCCGATACAATCCGCAGCTAGATGGAGCCGCTCGAAACCCGCCTCGACACATCCTCGACCGATTTCCAGGGGAACAGCGAACGACTCGCGCAGCTCGTCGCCGAGTTGAATGCGAAATTGGCCGCTGCGCGCGACGGGGGCGGGGAGAAGTACATCAAGCGGCACCGCGACCAGGGGAAGATGCCGGTGCGGGAGCGGATCGCGGCGTTGCTCGATCCCGACACGCCGTTCCTGGAGCTGTCGGCGCTCGCGGCGAACGGGATGTACGACGACGAGGCGCCGGCGGCCGGCGTGATCACCGGCGTCGGACGGATTCAGCAGCGCGAGTGCATGATCGTCGCGAACGACGCCACGGTGAAGGGCGGCACGTACTTCCCGATGACGGTGAAGAAGCACCTGCGCGCGCAGGAGATCGCGCTGCAGAATAACCTGCCGTGCATCTACCTCGTCGACTCCGGCGGCGCGTTCCTGTCGCTCCAGGCCGACGTCTTCCCCGACCGCGAGCACTTCGGGCGAATCTTCTACAACCAAGCCGTCATGTCGGCGCGCGAGATCCCGCAGATCTCCGCCGTCATGGGGTCCTGCACCGCGGGAGGCGCGTACGTCCCCGCCATGTCGGACGAAGCGGTCATCGTCAAAGGTACCGGCACGATCTTCCTCGGCGGGCCGCCACTCGTGAAAGCGGCGACCGGCGAAGAGGTGACGGCCGAGGAGCTGGGCGGGGCGGACGTGCACACGAGGATCAGCGGCGTCGCCGACTTCCTGGCCGAAGACGACGAGGACGCCATCGCCATCGTCCGCAACATCGTCGAGAACCTGCGCTTCGACAAACGCGAGCCCGACACGCGCATCGCTCCGGAGGACCCGCTGTACGACCCGAAGGAGCTTTACGGCGTCATCCCGAAGGACGTCCGCAAGCCGTACGACGTCCGCGAGGTGATCGCACGCATCGTGGACGGCTCGAAGTTCCACGAGTTCAAGGAGCGGTACGCCACCACGCTCGTGACCGGGTTCGCGCGGATCTTCGGCTACAAAGTCGGCATCCTCGCGAACAACGGCGTCCTCTTCTCCGAGTCGGCGCTGAAGGCGACGCACTTCATCGAGATCTGCAACCAACGGCGGATCCCGCTGATCTTCCTGCAGAACATCACCGGCTTCATGGTCGGCAAGCAGTACGAGCGCGGCGGAATCGCGAAGGACGGTGCGAAGATGGTGCACGCCGTCGCGAATGCGACCGTGCCGAAGTTCACCGTGATCATCGGCGGCTCGTTCGGCGCCGGGAACTACGGGATGTGCGGCCGCGCCTACTCGCCGCGCTTCCTCTGGATGTGGCCGAATGCGCGGATCAGCGTGATGGGAGGCGAGCAGGCCGCCGGCGTGCTGACCACGGTGAAGCGCGACCAGCTCGCGCGTGACGGCAAGCAGTTGAGCGCCGAAGAGGAGCGCGAGATCGCCGATCCCGTGCTCGCGAAGTACGAGAGCGAGGGGAGCCCGTACTACTCGACGGCCCGTCTCTGGGACGACGGCGTCATCGACCCCGCCGAGACCCGGAATTACCTCGGCCTCGGCCTCTCGATCGCGTACAACGCACCGATCGAAGAGCCGCGGTTCGGCGTCTTCCGGATGTGAGCTGGGAAAACGCATGCCTTCCGAGACCTGGTTCCTCTTCGACCTCGGCAACACGGTGATCAAGCTCGCGTACGAGCGGGTGCTTGCCGGGATCTGCCGCGACGCGCCGGTGTCACGCGACGAGTTGATCGAGCTGCTCGAGGCGGCGGGCGGCTATCGCGACATGGAGCGCGGCGCGATCACGTTCTGGGAGTTCTACGAGTTCCTGACCGAGCGGGCCGGCTACCGCGGATCGATCCGCGACCTGCACAACATCTGGAGCGATTTCTTCGACGGCCCGGTCGCCGGCATCGAAGAAGTGCTCGACCGCGTCCGCCAGAAGTACCGCGTCGCGTTCCTGTCGAACTCGAACGAGATCCACGCGGAGGTGATCCCGCGCGTCTTCGCGGCTCTCTTCCGGCCCGATGACCGCTTCATCTTTTCGCACCGTTTTCGCGTGGCGAAGCCCGACCCCGAGATCTTCCGCCGCGCGCTGGAGGTCATCGGCGCGCTCCCGCACCACACCGTCTTCGTCGACGATCTGGTCGAGAACGTGATGGCGGCGCGGGCACTCGGGATGAGGGCCTACCAGTTCCGAGACAGCCGTTCGCTCCTGCGCGAGCTGGAGCAGGACGGGCTGCTGGAGACGTGACGAGCTTGCGTCGCTGCATCCTGGCAACCCTGCTCCTTCTCGCCGGGGCGTTGCACGCCGCCGAGCAGGTGAAGATCGGCGCGTATGTCATGCGGCTGAACGACCTCAATCCATCGACTGCGTCGTTCTCTACAGATCTGTGGGTCTGGACTTTGTCGAGCGCCGCGTCGCCGCTCCATCCGATCCAGACGCTGCGGCTGCAGGACACGAAGTCGGTCACGGCCGACGTTCCCGGCGAGGCGGACCAGAACGGCATCCGGTGGGGCTACCGCGAGTTCGCGGCGGTGATGAACGAGGACTGGGACACGCGGCAGTTTCCGTTCGATCACCACACCCTCACCATTCGGATCGCCGAGACGATCGATGACCTCGGCGTGCTGCAGTACGTCCCGGACAGCGCCGGATTGCACATCGACCCGCGCGTGAACGTTCCGGGCTGGCGCGTCACGAACGTGCGTCTCGAGACTCCTACTCTCGTTTACCCGACGCGTTTCGGCGATCCCGATCTACGCAAGTCGAGCTCGCACTGGTCGGAAGCGTGGCTGCTGATCGACGTGCGGCGCAACGGCCTCGGCATCTTCTTCAAGATCATCATGGTCGCGTACATCGCGTTCGCGCTGGTGTTGCTGTCGTTTCTCATGGACGCGCCGGTGTTCAGCTCCCGCATCAGCATGCTCGTCGGCTGCCTCTTCGCGACGGTCGTGAACATGCGCGCGAGCGAATCGGTGATCGGCCGGACCGACTCCTTCACACTCGTCGACCAGATCCACCTCCTGGTGGCGTTGTTCATCTTCGTCTCGGCGGTCGTGGCGCTCGTGACCCGACGCACCGAGGCGGAGCGGGCAAGGCGGATCGACCGGTGGGCCGCCATCGCCTCGGTGGTCGTTTTTGTGGCCGCAAACGCGCTCCTCATCGGGCGCGCGTTGGGGAACTGATCTACCGCGTCAACGCGCCGTTCTGGAGCGGCTGGGCGATGCTGTCGTCGCCGTACCACTGGCGGTGGAACTGGACGAGCGCGTCGTGGTCGGACGCGTTTGTGAGCCGCTGGCCGCTGTCGGTCCGGAAGAGCTGCGGCGCCTTGTAGAGGACGAAGTCGAAATTGTGCTTCGCGTACTCCTGGCCGATGCGCTGGAACGACGCGCCGTCGATGGAGAACTTGCGGACGCCGCGGTACGAGAGGTCGACGCGCGAGTAGCGCTTCTCCCGGAGTTTCTTCGCGAATTCGAGGAGCGCCGTGTGGACGTCGATCGGCGCCTGGCGCAACGTCAGCGACTGCAGGTCGTACTCCACCACGCCCGGCACGACCCAATACTCGTAGTGCGTCGACACCGACATCCCGCGGAACGCCATGTTCTGCTTGAGCACGTCGTTCATCGGCTCCTGCAGCAGGAACACGTTCGCGGAGTAGCCGATGATGGCGGCGATGAGCGGCGTCCCGACGAAGACGAGCTTCTTGCTTGGAAGCGCCGGGATCGGGATCTGGACGCGCTCCATCTTGAACTGATTGCGCAGGAACGCGCGGAAGTTCTTCTTCTCGCGCGGGCCGCGCGGCGGCTCGACCGGAATCGCGTAGTAGGCGATGGAGAGCAGCAGCCCGGCGGCGATCGAGACGAGACCGACCGGCCGGAAGACGAGCAACGCTCCGAGGCCGAAGATGTACGCCACCCAGCTCGAGTAATTCACGCGCGCGCGGAGCTTCTGAGCCCGCTCGCGGTAGTAGTCGTCCTTGATGATTTCCGAGCAGTGCCGGCAGCGCGCCGCGTCGCTGTAGATCTCGCCTCCACAATATCGACAGAGGATGAGGCTGCGATCCGTTTGGCGGCGGCGGTTCCGCGCCAGGTCCTCCGCACGACGGGTCCGCTCCGCGGGGGCGGCCTTCGAAATGAAAATCAACCCGCAAGTGCCGCAAGCGTGGGCTTCATCTTCGTTGTGCGTGTGACATTCCGGACAGCGCATTTGCACCTTTCAGACTGCAAACGGGCCGCCAGTCGCGCGCCTCACTTCCCGAAGCGTCGCTCGATGTTGAAGCCGAGGTGTAAGTCTCCTCGATTCAATGGGCTACCTTGGTATGTCGATGTCAGATACTGGTCGACATGGGTCGCGTTGTTGTTCGTCAGGAGCACTTCGAAGAAGTGTCCGCCGACGACGCTTTTCAACCCCAGCGCCCAGCCGACGTCGGCATGTGTCCCGCTCGGCAGGTCGTGGTTCTTCGGAACCAGCTCTCCGACGACGCTGAGACCGTGTTTGATGACGATCGCTCCTCCGACCGGAACATTGACGGCATGGCTGAAGAGCGCGCTCGACGTCGTGCCGGTCACGGCACGTCCCGCGTTCGTCGCATAGCTCGGGATCGCGAAGAGTTCAACGCGATTTCCGAACTGGTGCGAGACGATCGCCTGCGCGAAGAGTGAGGTGCGGTCGGTCACGTCCTTCTCCGTCCTGATGTCTCCGCCGAAACGGAGCGCGAGCGAGGCAGGGAGGGCGGGGGCCTGCTGGAAGACGACGTACTTCGCGCCGAGCTCGATGTCATCGAGGACATTGCTGCGGAGCAGCGACAGCTCGAGATCGCGCCGCACCGCCCACGACGCGCCGATGCTGACGTCTGCATTGCTGTCGAGCCCGAACAACGAGTGCAGCCGGTCGCTCCCGCTTCCCTGATCGATCGACTGGTTGAACCGATGCGAGAACCTCACCTCCCACGCGCCGCTGGTCGGGATGTGCGAGGTGGGGAGGGAAAGGAGAACGTCGCCGAGGGGGATCGGGTCGATGGGGGTGTAGGGAGAGGGCGGCGGAGTTTGGGCGAAAAGAGGAATGGCGAGGAAAAGCAGAATGAAGAATGTCGAATGTCGAATGAAGAATTGCGAATGCAACCGGCGTTTCTTCTTTCTTAATTCGACATTCGTCATTCGACATTCATCCTTGCTAGTCATGCGGTGCTCCCCTCCGGATCCAGTCCCTCACGAGCTTGATCTGTGTGTCGGACAGATACGGGCCGCCTTGCGGCATGCGGTCGCCGGTGATGCCGGCGCCGGTGATCTTCCGGTAGAGATAAGAGTTGGCCGGGTCGAGCGGGGTGACGCGGTTCAGCGACGGCATCTCGACGCTCGGATGGTTCACGGTCTGGTTGTAACTCTGCGAAGCCGTGAGCACCTGGTCCGACTGGCGGCCGATGAGGTCATGGCATCCGAGCTTCGTGCAGGTCGGCGTGAAGACTTCGTTCTGGACGCGGGTGAACGTGGCGGTCGGGTCGATCGGATCGCCGCCGCCGCCGAGGGGCGAGGTCGGCTCCTTCAACTTTCCGCACGCCACGAGAGAGAGAGCGATGAAGACGATGAGCGCACGCTTCATGAAGGTGAAGCGTACCGCATCACCAACCGTATGAGCCCGGCGCCGGCGCGCTGTTACCAAGAAGTGCGGCGCGGTACTTCTCGAACTCGCGCGTCTGCATGAAGTAGTCGGGGAGCACCGTCGCCAGGTACTCGAAGTACTTCTCCGGCGCGATCGGCTTCCCGTTCTCGGTGAGCAGCGTCCCGTGGACGTCGTACGGCATGAGCGCGACGTCTTCGATGCCGCGCTTGCGGAAGAACTTCACGTCGGGGACAAAGAGCAGATCGTCGGGACGGATACCTTTGATCGTCTCGCCGGTGTCCTGCACCTCGCGCACGAGCGTGCGTGCGTCGGGCGCCGAGATGTCCTTGATCTTCGACTTCACGATCTCGACGTTGATCAGCTCCAGCACCTCGCGCACTTCGCCGTGGTACTCCGCCTGCGCCGTCCCGTTAGTGCGGTCCTTGAAGCCGAACGCCACCGCCGTCTCGCCGCCGCGCTCGTTGCCGAACATCTCGATCCCGCGCGGGATCCAGGCGTTCAGCGCGCGCTGGATGTCGTCCATCGAATAGCGGCCGTTGTCGCTCATCGCGCCGAGGGCGAGCTCCTTGAGGAACCCGCGTCCGGAACCGATGTGGAAGCCCTCCTCGGAGAGCATCGGTCCCATCGACCGCGCCATCGGCGCGTACGAGAAGACCTTCTGCATCTCGAGCTGGTACTTGCCGACGAGGTCGATCACCGTCGCGAAGATCACGTTGTCGAGGAAGTTCGAGAAGGGGATATTGAACGCGTCGAGGACGTGGTTGCCGAGCTCCATCGAGAGCAGCTCGTCCATCGTCTCCTGCGCGATGTCGGGATGCCCCGGCTTCTTCCACGAGTGGTCGTGGTTGAGGACCCAGAACATCTGATACGCGTGGCGCAGCTCCTCGGCCATGATGCGGAGGACCGCCATCTTCATCTGATCCGTGGGCGTCTCTTCGAGCGTGAGGCGGTGCTGCTGGATCGAGCCGAGCTCGGTCGACGCCTGCGCGCGCACGATGTCGCGCGCGGAGTAGAACATGTTGCCGACCATGTCGCCGGCGCTCTCGAAGCGCTGCTGGCCCGCCATGCGGCCGTAGTTGATCGTCTCGGAGTTGAGCTTGCCGATCTTGGCGGTCAGTTGGAACGGCGTCTGCGCCGCGTAGTACTTCGTCCAGTTCTCCTCGAGAAACTGCAGCTCGGGGAAGTTCTTCTTCTGCCACGCGACCAGCGCGTCGTGGTACTTCGGTTCGATTCTCTCCGTGGTGTAGGCGGCCAAAGCTCCTCCTGGGACTCCGTCAGCGAGAACGCGCGACGAGGGAACGGCATTCTATCGCGGACGTTCTAACGGTCGCCGCCGCCACACGTCTGACAGGTCATGACGTGTTCCGCGAATCGCATTGCCGCGCTCGTTTCCGTTTTGCTGGTTGCCTCGTTCGGATTCGCGCAAGCGCCGGACGTCATCGCGATCCGTGCCGCGCGCCTGATCGACGGCCGCAGAGAGTCCGTGATCACGAACGCAGTCGTGATTGTGAAGGGGCGGAGGATTGTGGCGGCCGGCTCTGGTCTGCCAATCCCGCCCGACGCCAAGGTCATCGGCCTCGGCGACTCCACGCTTCTGCCCGGCTTCATCGATGTGCACACGCATCTGCTGCGGCGATGGACGGCGCGAACCTCAACCACCAGGATCTCGAGGCGCTGCGGATCGTGGCGAGCCAGAGCACCGCGGAGCGGGCATTGCTCGGTGCCAAGTTGGGCCGCGAGGACCTCGAAGCGGGCATCACCACAGTCCGCGATGTCGGCAACTCCGGGGTGAACGGCGACGTCGCGCTCCGCAAGGCGATCAACCGCGGATGGCTGCCAGGTCCGCGAATCTTCGCCTCGACGCGGGCGCTCGCTGCTCCGGGCGGACAGTTCGGAACACTGACTCCGGAAGCCCAGAAGCTCATCGACCAGGAGTACGTGATCATCGACGGCGCACAAAGCGCGCGGCAGGCCGTCCGGCATGCGCTCTATGAAGGGGCGAACTGCATCAAAGTCATCGTGAACGGAAGCGGAGCGGACGTGACGCTCGACGAAATGAAGGCGATTGTCGAGGAGGCCCACAGCGAGGGGTCGAAGGTGGCGGCACACGCGATCGGCGATCACGCGACTCGAATCTCCGCCGAAGCCGGTGTCGATTCGATCGAGCACGCGTACGTCGTCCCCGATGACGTACTGAAGATGATGGCGGAGAAGCACATCTTCCTGGTGCCGACCGATCAAACGGTGAAGACGTTCGAGTCGTTGGAATTCGGGGCGCGCGCGCCGACTGCCGAGGAGCGTGAGCAGGCGGAGAAAGATCTCTCGCCGTTCGTGCATCGCAGCATCTCGCGGTTGCAGCGAGCGATGAAGATGGGTGTGCCGATCGCATTCGGATCGGACATGTACTTTTCCGCGCCGAACCTCACGAGAGGCGAGGCAAGCCTGAAGACCTTCGACGCATACACCGACGCGGGAATGACGCCGATGCAGATCGTCCGCGCCGCCACCAGCAGCGCGGCCGAATTGCTCGGGTTCGAAAAGCAGGTCGGCACGCTGGAGGCGGGGAAACTCGCCGACATCATCGCCGTCCCCGGCAACCCGCTGCTGGACGTCGCCGCGCTGCAGCGAGTTCAGTTCGTCATGAAGGACCGTTGTGAAGAACGGCGTCGTCGCGCCGGGTAGACTCGGCGGAACTTGAGAGTCATCGTCGAGACGTGGATCAACGCGTCAACCCTGAAGTGCTTCGACGCGGCGCGCGATCTCGATTTGCACATGAGATCTCTCGCACATACGAATGAAGTCGCCGTCGGCGGACGGACGTCAGGGCTGATCGGGATGGGGGAGGAGGTCACCTGGCGCGGGCGTCACTTCGGGATCACGCAGAACTTCACGTCGAGGATCACAGCGTTCGATCCGCCCTCTTACTTCCAGGACAGCATGCAGCGGGGCGCATTCCGGTCATTCGTCCACGATCATCACTTCGTCGAAGCGAATGGCGGCACGCGGATGACGGACGACCTCGAATTCGCGGCGCCGTTCGGCATCCTCGGACGGATCGTCGATGCGATCGTCCTGCGGAGGTACCTGGAACGCCTGCTCGTCTCGCGAGCGGCGGTGATCAAAGACGCATGCGAGGCTCGCGCTTAGAATGAGAGACCGATGAAGAAGCGACTTGTTCTGATCAGCGTTCTCGCTGCCGTTTGCGCGTTTGGTCAGGATGCTTTGCCCACGCCCGCAGGCTTTCACTGGGAGCACGTCGCGGAGGTAAAGGCAGCGTTCCTGGTGCCGAACGGCTGGCATTTCAAGCGCGAGAAGAACGCAAATACGCTCGCCTATTTCGCAACCCGAGAGGACATCGAAAAGACGGGACACTTCGACGTCGGCTTGACGGTAAACGTCATGCCTCACCTGGAGTCGAGGGATGCGTCAGCGTACGCCCAGGAATTCATCGCTGGCTTTCCGAAAGGAAAGACGCTGCTCAAGTCGTGGGACGCCAGCACGCCACCTTTTGTCGGCAAGGGTTGCCTCGTTCGCGACGAACATTCGACGATGCACACACTCATGGTCGCGAATCCAAAGACGAACACGCTCTACTTCTTCATGTTCGAAGCCCCGAACCAGGAATGGGAAATGGCGTGGAAGAGCGGCGAGCAGATGGTCAAGCTCATCATGCTCGATGACGAGATTTAAGTGTGGCGTCGGTAGTACGCGCGGCGCCTGCCCAAGAACTCGGTAGGCCGATCCCCGACCCTCGCGGTCGTCTGATGTACGCGTAAACGGCTGCTTGCCTTGCATAGCACACGGATTGAGCGTCGCTTCTGTGTGGCGCCGGCAATCCTGCCGGCGCTCAAAACACTTCGCCGCAGCGTGCGTACTCTTCACGCATGACAGCAACGACGACCTCGGAAACCGCGCGGCCGCCGCTTGCCTGGCGCGCGATGTTGGTCCTGTGCGCGGCGAAGCTCGCGATCCACCTCGCTACGAGCGTGCGCCACTACGGATACTTCCGGGACGAGCTCTATTTCCTCGACCTCGCGCGCCACCTCGACTGGGGCTATGTCGACACGGCGCCGCTGATTGGAGTCTACGCGAAGCTCGCGCTCCTCATGGGCGGGTCGCTCGCCGCGCTGCGGATTCTCCCGGCGCTCGCCGGCACCGCGCTCGTTGCTCTCTCGATGCTCATCGCGCGGAAGCTCGGGGGAGGCCGCTTTGCCCAGATGCTGACCGGACTCGCGGTCCTCATTGCGCCCGGGATCCTCACCATGGACAGCCTGCTGACGATGAACGCATTCGAGCCGCTTTACTGGATGGGATGCGTCTTCGTTCTCGCGAGAATCGTCCGCACCGGCAACTCGCGCCTCTGGCCGTGGTTCGGCCTGCTCGCGGGGCTCGGCCTCGAAAACAAGCACTCGACGCTCTTTTTCGGCTTCGCGGTCGCCGTCGCGCTCGTGGCGACGTCCGCGCGGCGCGAGCTGCTGAAACCGTGGATCTGGATCGCCGGCGCCATCGCCGTCGCGATCTTCGTCCCGAATCTCATCTGGCAGATCCGCCATCACTTCCCGACGCTGGAGGACCTTGAGAACGTCCGCCGCGAGGGGAAGAACGTCGTGCTGGGCCCGTTCGCGTTTGTCAAGCAGCAGATCGTCGCGATGCACCCGTTCCTCTTTCCGGTCTGGCTCACGGGGCTGATCTGGTTCCTGCGCGACCGCCGCTGGCGACTCTTCGGCGTGATCTTCGCCGTCTTCTTCGCCGTGATGGAGATCTCTCACGCGAAGGATTACTACCTCTTTCCGATCTACCCGATGATGTTCGCCGGCGGGGCGGTCGCGATCGAACGCTGGACGGCTTCGACGGCGAGGTCATTGCGGGCCGCCGTCGTCGCGATTCTCATCGCCGGCGGCGTCATCACTGCACCGCTCGCGACCTGGATGCTGTCACCCGAAGGCTACATCGCGTACGAGAACGCCCTCGGCTTCCATCACCAGAAGGAGGAGGTCCATCACGAGGGCCTGTTGCCGCAGCCGATCGGCGACCAGTTCGGCTGGCCGGAGCTCGTCCGCGATGTCGCCGCCGTGTATCGATCCCTTCCGCCGTCCGAACAGGCACGGACCGGAATCATGGCCGGAAACTACGGCGAGGCGGGGGCCGTGAACCTCTTCGGCCCCGCGATGGGCCTGCCGCGCGCCTATAGCCGCCACCAGAACCTCTGGTACTGGGGCCCGCCCGCGACGAAGTACACGAACCTGATCGTGCTTCAGTGGAGTCACGACGACGTCGCCGACAACTGCACGTCATTCCAAGGGTTTCCGCACGAAGTGCGCTTCGGAATGGCGGAGGAGAACACGCCGATCTACCTCTGCCGCGGAACGAAATTCGACCTCCAGCAGATCTGGTGGCGCCACCACCACTGGAACTGAGCGTTCTCTGTGTGGCGCCGGCAGGATTGCCGGCGCCACACAGAGGCTGGCTATTGGGCGGGGACGAAGAGGGGGTCGCCGCTGGCGTTTTCGATGACGGAGCTGTAGGCGCCGACTTTGCCGGTGCCGCTGGTGACGCGGACGGCGATGCTGGCGTTGTATTCGTCGGACATGCCGACCTGCGACATGACGGACGAGAGCTGGCGGAACTCGTTGGGCTGGAGGTCGAGCTGGAAGCGGGCGGACGCGCGGCCGTCGGCCGTCGTGATGGTCACCTCGGCGGACGCGGGGTTGCCCGACGTCTCGTAGATGCCAAGGTTCGTGTGCATTCCCTGCGACTCCTCGACGCCGACCATGTTGAGAATCCGGCCGCCGGAGCCGGTGACGTCGTTCGGCGTGACGGCGTTGATGAACTGGCCGAGGGAGCCGCCGCTGTTGCCGTTGCGGTAGGTGCGGGCGGTGACGACGAGGGGCAACGCCACGCTGGTCTCGACGTGCAGGGCGCCGGAGGTCGACTGGCCGAACGTTTTCGCGACGACGTCGTCGAGCGCCACGACCTCGCCCGGGTGGATGGTCACGGTGGAGTGCTGCTTGTCGCTGCTGTTCAGCGGGACGAAGCCGAGGGCCAAGGGAATCGAGGAGTTGGACGGGTTGAAGATCCGGACGTCGCTGCGCCAGTTCGCGGCAACGGTGTCGGTATGCGCCACGCCGGGGATGACGTAGTGATCGGAGGAGACCGCGTTCGGGTCGACGGCGGGGACGAGCGACGCGTCGGTCGAACCGTTGTCGACGACCGAGGCGTACGCCGAGATCTTGCCGGTGCCTCCGACGACGGTGAGCTGCAGGCGCGCGTCGGGCGAGGTGATGCCGTTCGCCGCGAGGATGCTGTTGATCTGCGCGTGCTCGCTGGCGGCGACGTTGATCGGGAACTGGCCGAGCTGCGCGCCGTTCGCGCCGAACGCCGTCGCCAGGAGCGTGACCGGGTTGCCGGTCGACTCGATGACGCCGAGGTTCGTGCGTGAGGCGCTCGACTGCGCGACCTGCTGGAGCGAGAGCGTCTGCCCGGCGCCGGCGAACTTGTCGAGACCGATCGACGGAATGAACTGGCCGACGCGGCTGGCGAGATCGCCGCTGTACATGTGGGTCCAGGCGACGGTCGCATGCGGGTCGCGATTCGTGTCGAGGCGCTGGATCGAGAGCGTGCCGGCCTGACCGTCAGACGGGAGCGAGCCGAAGCCGAACATGTGGCGGACGACGTCGTCGAGCAGGATCGTGGTGCCGGCGGCGACCGGGAAGGTGGTCGTCTGCGCCTGATCGCCGTTGCCCCACGGCGTGAAGGTGACGGAGTACGTGGCGCTCTGCGTGGTGACGTTCCCGACGCGGAGGTCGGACTCGAACGTCGCGCCGGTGCCGTCGATGTGCGCGACCGCCGGGATGACGAGCGACTGTGAGGCGATGGAGGCGTTGCTGGTCGGCAGGACCGGCGTCACCAGCGAGACGCTGAGCGGGACGGAAGCGACCGGTGTCCCGGTGTTCGTGTTCGTCACGTTGATAGTGGTCGTGGTGGTCCCCGGAGGCAGCGTGCCGGGGCCAACGATCGCGGTCAGCATGACGCCGGTCGGCGGGATCGTGCCGCTCGGCGGCGTGACGGTCACGACGGACGGATTGCTCGACGTCGCCGTGAACGGCCCGTTCGGCGGCGGCGCGACCGGCACGACTGCGAACGTGGTGACGGTGTTCTTTCCACCCGGCACCGGGAAGTTGTCGGATCCGGGGATGAAGATCTCGAGGATGACCTGGTCGGCGTTGCCGTACGGCAGCGTGATGTGTAGCGGGCGGTCGAACGGAGAGGGAAGCGGCACGATGACGATGCGGTTCGTCTTCGACCACTCGCTGGTGGCGCCGGCGCACGTCGAGACGGCGTGGACGCGGTAGTAGTACGCGGTCGGCTGGTCGGCGTGGTGACGCGTCTCGTAGCCCGGCGCCGCGAGCTCGACCGGCGTCGGGTTGTCGCTGAAGTTCGGCTCCATCGACTCTTCGAGCTCGTAGCTGGTGGCGCCTTCGACGTCGGGCCAGACGATCTGGTACCGCTGATCGGTCGTCACTTCGCGCACGACAGAGACCTTCGGCGCCAGGAGGTTCGGCGTGCCGCACGAGCCGGAGAGGAAGAACTGCTGCGTGATGGAGCTGACGGAGTCGGTGAGCCGGACGGTGAAGAACGAGCTGTCGGTCGTCGTCGGCTTGCCGGTGATCGTTCCGTCGGCGCCGAAGGCGAGGCCGGCCGGCAGCGAGCCGCCCGCGAGCGACCAGACATACGGCGAGCCGCTCGGGAACGGCGTCCCGCCGGCGGCCTGGAAGGTGAAGGTGTAGTCGGTGTCGATCGTCGCGCCCGGAACGACGAACGTGACGATGCGCAGCGCGGCGCCGACGGTGATCGACAGCGATCCGCGCGCCTGGACGCCGTTGTGGTCGGTGACGAGGACGCCGATGGGGAAGACGCCTTCGGTCATGGCGTTGCCGGTGATCGTCCCGTCGGGATTGAGCGTCAGGCCGGCCGGCAGGAGGCCGTGTTCGAGCGTCCACGTGTACGGCTGTGTTCCGCCGGCCGCGACGATGGTCGCGTGGTACGGCGCGCCGAAGCCGGCGTCCGGTAGCGACGTCGTCGCGACGACGAGGCCGCTCACGACGACGAGGTGGAAGTGTTTCGTGTTGCTGCGCACGCCGTCCGTCGCCGTGACGTCGATGAAGCCGTCGAACGTCGTCTTCGGAGTGCCGAAGAGCAGGCCGCTCGGCAGGAACTGCAGCAGCGGCGGAAGCGAGCCGTTGGCGAACGACCACGTCAGCGATCCGCTGCCGCCCGTCGCGGTGAACTGCAGGGAGTACGCGTTGTCGACGGAGCCGATCGGAAGCGACGGCGTCGTAATGACGACCGGCTGATAGACGGTGACGTGAGCGTTGCCGCTCTTGGCGCAGGCGTTGATCGTCTCGACGACGGTGACGATGGTCTGTGTGCCGTTGCCGGCGGTGAAGGTGATGGAAGACGTTCCCTGCCCGGCGGTGATCGTGCCGTTCGTGACCGACCAGGCGTAGCTGGCGCCCGCGTTCGTGGTGGCGCTGGCGCTTCCGCTCGCGCCGGCCGTCATGGAGGCAGGTGCGGTGACGATCGGCGCGACGACATGATCGACGCCGACGGTCGCGGCGCCGCTGTTGGAGCAGCCGTTCGTTCCGCTGACATTGATGCTCACGCCGGACGAGCTGGACGGGACGTCGAACGTGATGCTGTTCGTTCCCTGTCCGCTCGTCAACGTGGCGCCGGTGACGCTCCACGTGAAGGTGACGTTCGGATCGGCCGGAACGGAGGCGGCGACACCGGTCGAGCCGCCGCAGACGTCGGCCGGCGTGGTGATCGTCATGTCCGGAACTGCGCGGATCGGCACGATCGCGGACTTCGTGTACGTGCAAGTGCCGAGGTTCGCCGCGACCTGGACGGTCGTGTTTCCGGACGCGCCGGCCGTGAAGGTGATCGACGCCGTCCCCTGACCGCTCGTCAGCGTACCGTTCGTGACGGTCCAGTTGTACGAGGCGCCGCTCGTCGCGTTGACCGAGGCGGCGTTGCTGGTCGAGCTGGCGCAGACGAAGGAGGGAGCGGTGAGTGTCGGTGTCGCGAGGTTGTCGACGATGATGTTCGCCGAGTTTGCGTTCGGGCAGCCGTTCGCGGTCGCGTTGACGGTGAGGCTGACGCCCGCGGAGTTGGACGGAACGTCGAACGTGATGCTGTTCGTCCCCTGGCCGCTCGTGAGCGTGGCGCCGGTGACGCCCCACGTGAACGTGGCACTCACGTTCGCCGGAACAGACGCGACGACGCCCGTGCTGCCTGAGCAAACCTCGGACGGTGCGCTGATCGTAACGTCCGGAACGGCATGGATCGGAATGGAGACGGAGTTCGGGTTGACGCACGAGCCGAAGGCGGCGACCACCTGCACGACCGTGTTCCCCGACGCACCCGCGGTGAAGGTGATGGACGGCGTTCCCTGGCCGCTCGTGAGCGTGCCGTTGGTGACGGTCCATGTGTAGGTCGCGCCGGTGGTGGCACCGACGGAGACGACGTTGTTGGTCGTGTTGGCGCAGACGAAGGTCGGTGCCGCAATGACGGCCGGCGGTGCCGCGCAGGTGAGCGCGGCCGGCGAGAGCTCGGACGTTCCGTCACCCGGCGAGGAGCAGCTCGAGTTGACGTACGTCGTGGTGGTGGTGACGATCGCGTCGCCGGCGACGACGAGCGCGGTCGGGATGCTCACCGGATACAGCGTCAGCGAGTTTCCGGCGACGCAGCCGGTCGTGCCGAGGTACGCGAGCGCCTGGCCGTTCGCGTCGGCCTTGAAGACGTCGATCGCCATCGAGCCGTTCGCGGTGAGGCTCGAGTCGACCGTGGCGTCGAACATCAGGACGCCGCTGACGATGCGGACGGTCGACGCGTTCGGGTAGTTCTGCAGGTTGTCGTTGCCGCTGTCGGCATCGCCGACGTCGTTCACGGGGGCGGCGCCGCCGGTGAGGTTGATCGCGCGGCCGGCGTTGCCGTAGATCGCGTTCGCGCGAATCTGCACGCCCGTGCCGCCCGGCTCGACGCCGTTGCCGCCGTTGAACGCGATCGTGTTGGTCTGGATGACGACGTTGCCGGCGCTGCCGACCGTCTGGATGCCGTCGCCGCTGTTCGCGAGCGCGCCGATGCCGCTGACGTCGGTGCCGATCAGGTTCCCCTGCACCGCGACGGTGCCGGTGGAGCTCTCGACGAGGACGCCGGTGATGTTGCCGGAGATGACGTTGGCGTGGAGCGCGCCGATGGATGTGGCGTTGCCGCCGTTCACGACGTGGATGCCGACGGTGTTGGCGACCGCGCCGGTGCCGTTGATGTTGACGCCGATCCAGTTGCCGTTGATCAGCGTTCCGGTCACGCCGTCGATGCGAATGCCTTCGGTATGTCCGCCGATGACGTTGGTGTTGCCCGGAGAGGTGCCGCCGACGGCGTTGGTGGACGAGTTGCCGCTGATCCAGACGCCTTTCGGCGACGGAAGGACGGTCGTGCCGTTGCCGGCGACACCGAGGTTGCAGCCGGCGACGCCGTTGTTCGAGGCGTCGACGATGATCACGTCGTAGTTCGTGTTGTTGCCGATGACGTTGCGGTCGGCGGGACGGCCGGTGCCGCTGCCGCCGACGGGGTTCGTCGCGGGACGGCCGGTGCCGACGAGGTTGTTGGTCGCCTGCGCGCCCTGGATGCGGACGCCGCCGCCGTTATTCGTGATGACGCAGCCGCTGACGGTGTTCTGACCGGCCGATCCGGTGGTGCCGTCGATGACGACGGCATCGCCGGTGAAGCCGCTGATGTTGACGCCGTCGATCGTGACGCCGTCCGCGTGGATCGTGAACGCCGTGGCCGCGCTGACGTTCGGAGCGATGTTGACCGTGAGCGTGGCGTCGTTCGGTTGCGGGAAGCCGCCGTGGTTCGGCGTTGCGCCGGGCGCGGTGTAGCCGTCGATCGTCAGGCCGGCGGCGGTGATGTTGAAACCGCTCGTCGCAAACGTGCCGGCGACACCGAACTTGATCGTGCATGGCGCCGAGCACGTGCCGCTGTTGGCTTGGGAGATGGCGTCGGAAAGCGACCCGGCGCCGCTGGTGGCGGTGGTCGTGACGGTAAGCGTACCGGCGCCGAAGGCGACAGACGAGGTAAGGAACAGCGCGAGAGCTAGAGCAGACGAACGCCGCATCGAGACGACCTCTCAATTCCAAGCAGTAGTGGACAGGGGCATTGTCGGTTGCACCGCAGGAGAGCGGAATAGAACTTTCGATGTACTCCGGCTGGCCTTTGGGTGTATGAGACGATTCTGGAAGAATGGGGGGCGCACCCCGGTTGCACCGCGCGTAACACGACCAGCCGAATGGCCACACTGACGCTGCTGCACTCGCAGACGTTCCCGATCGGGCGTTATTCCGACGCCTTTCACGCGGCGTCGATCTCGCACCGGTCTGTCGACAGTCTCGATCGCCTGGGCCCTGACGGCTCTTCGCTGCGGGTCGTGCTGGTCGATCCGGCGATCCTGGCCGGGCGTGCTTTTGCGCCCGACGGACGTACCGCGGTGGTGGGTATCGGCCTCTCGGAGCAGCCTTCGTGGCTCTCCGATGAAACCGTTTACTTCCACCTCCCCGAGAACCCTTCGGCGACGGTGCTGCTGAACGCGGTCAAGCGCTCGTACCAGTTCCTCTACCAGAAGCAGCGCGCCGATCAGCTCGAGCGCCAGTTGAACGAGCGGACGCGCGAGCTGCGCCAGGTCAGCGAAGTGGGCGCCGCGCTGGCGACCGTCCGCGATCACCAGGTGCTGTTGACGATGATCCTGACGAAGGCGCGCGAGCTGTCGCGCGCGGACGCCGGATCGCTCTATCTCCTCGACGAAGCGAATGGCGAGGCGGTGCTCCGCTGGAAGCTGGCGCAGAACGACTCGATCGACGTGGTCGGATTCGAGGAGCGCGTCCTTCCGATCACCCGCAAGAGCCTCGCCGGCTACGTCGCGATGACGGGGGAGACGCTCGTCATCGACGACGCCTACAACCTCCCGCCCGACGCGGAGTACTCGATCAATACCTCGTTCGACGAGGCGAACAACTATCTGACGAAGTCGATGCTCGTCTTCCCGATGACGAACCACACGGGAGACCTGATCGGCGTCCTGCAGTTGATCAATCGAAAACGGCGAGGCTATGGGCTGAAGCTCACGGCAGGCACGGTGCCGGATGAAGTCGTCTCTTTTGACGCAGAGACGATCGAGATCATGCGGGCGCTCGCTGGAAATGCGGCGGTCGCGGTCGAGAACAATCAGCTCTACGAGTCGATCGAACGGCTGTTCGAAGGATTCGTCAACGCGGCGGTCTCCGCGATCGAGCAACGAGATCCGACGACGTCGGGTCATTCGTTCCGCGTCGCCGACCTGACGGTGGAGCTGGCGAAGGTCGTCGACCGGTTCGACAGCGGGCTTTACGCGCCGGTGCGCTTCGACTCCGACCAGATCCGCGAGATCCGCTACGCGTCGCTGCTGCACGACTTCGGCAAGGTCGGCGTCCGCGAGCAGGTGCTCGTCAAAGAGAAGAAGCTCTACCCGATGCAGCTCGAAGGGGTCCGCTCGCGGTTCGAGTTCATCATCAAGTCGATCGAGAGCGAGTCGCATCGCCGGAAGCTGGAGCACTTGCTGAAGTACGGGCGCGAGAGCTACGACGGATTTGCGGCGGAAGTCGACGCCGATACGGCCGCGCTGATGGCGCAGATGCAGAAGGACTTCGCGTTCGTCGCGCAGTCGAACGAGCCGACGGTGCTTCCGGAAGGCGACTTTCAGTATCTCCAGGAGCTCGCGACGCGCGACTACGTCGATCTCCGCGGCGACAAGAAGCCTTTGCTGCAGCCGGAAGAGGCGCGCATCCTGTCGATCCGGAAGGGGAACCTCGACGCCGTTGAGCGCGGCGAGATCGAGAGCCATGTCACGCACACGTTCGAGTTCCTCACGAAGATCCCGTGGACGAAGGACCTCTCCCACGTTGCGGACATCGCATACAAGCATCACGAGAAGCTGAACGGCCGCGGCTATCCGCGGAAGCTCAACGCCGCCGACATCCCGGTGCAGTCGCGGATGATGACGGTCTCCGACATCTACGACGCGCTGACGGCGAGCGACCGTCCCTATAAACGCGCCATCTCGACCGACCGCGCCCTCGACATCCTCAATATGGAAGTGAATGACGGCCTTCTCGACGGGGAGCTCGTCACGATCTTCACCGAGGCGAAGGTGTACGAGCGGGCCGGCGTCCTGCGGACCTAGGGCTGAGTGCTCAGTGGCTTAGTGCTTAGTGCTTAGGAAGGCGCAGACTAAGCACTAAGCCACTAAGCACTAAGCACTAAGCTGCTCTCATCGAGGATGGCCTGCGCGAAGGTGTCGCGGGAGGCGCGGCGGCGGAGGAGCATTTCGCGCGCTTCCTCGCTCATCCAATCGGGGACGTGCGTGTCGGCGAGCGCTTCGCGCGCGGTGTCGGCGACGGTGCGGCCCTCGCGCCGGCCGCGGGCGAGCTTTTCCGCGAGGCCGCGCGGACCGGCGCCGTCGATGAGGATGGCTGATGCGACGGCGCGCTCTTCGTCCGTCAGCGGTGCGTCGAGACGCCGGATCGACGCGGCGGTCTTCCGCAGCTCCGCCTCGCTGATGCCGGTGTTCAGCGCGGTGCGCGAGGCGTTCCCGACTTTCTCGAGCCAATGGCCGAGGAGGTGGAAGGCGAGGAGCAGCTCGAGCGGGCGCGTGCGCTCAGGATGGAGCTGATAGGCGATCCGCGCGATCCGTTCGGCGTCGTCGAGGCGCGAGACGCCGTCGAGATCGAGAAAGAGCGGTTGTAGGAAGCGCTGCAGCTCGTCCACGTTCGCATTTTGCACTACGCTCAGGAGGCATGCGACGCGCGGTTGCGGTTCTCGTCATCGTGGTGGTCCTCGTGATCGCCGCGGCGGTCGTGAACCTGCTCATGCGCGGCGTGAGCGCGCGCGATCAGCCGACTCGCGCCGAGGTGGTCGTCGCCCGGACGATGCGTCGTTTTGCGATCCCGATGAAGCTGCGTTCGCTCAAGAATCCGATTCCGATGAGCGCGGCGGCGCTGGAGGAGGGACGCGCGCACTTCGCCGATCACTGCGCGCAGTGCCACGGCAATGACGGCCGCGGGCAGACGGAGATGGGACGCAGTCTCTATCCGCGCGCGCCGGACATGACGCTGCCGGAAACGCAGAAGCTCTCCGACGGCGAGCTGTTCGCCATCATCCGCAACGGAGTGCGCCTCACCGGGATGCCGGGATGGGCCGGCGAGCACTCGGAGCAGGACGACTGGAAGCTCGTGCTCTTCATCCGCCACCTCCCGCGGATGACGAAGGAAGAAGCCGAATCGATGAAGGCGTTGAATCCGGTGAGCCCGATGGAGATGCGCGAGGAGCAGGACGAGCGCGAGTTCCTGAGCGGCGGAGACTCCCACAAATGAAAAAGACGATCGCCAGCCTCTTCGTTCTCCTTCTTGCAACCGCCGCGTTCGCGCACGCCGGGCACCATCACGTGTTCGGTACCGTGAAGCAGCTCACAGGCGACGCGCTGCTGGTGCACACGCGCGAAGGAACGGATGCGACGATCGCGCTGACGAAGGCGACGGTCTACAAGCGCGGCGACGCGGATGCGAAGCGCGCCGATGTCGTTCCGGGCGCGCGCGTG
>DASYSN010000197.1:0-3614 GCA_036003305.1 Thermoanaerobaculia bacterium | reverse complement strand
CGAGATGCAGCGGTTGATCGAGACCGGCTATCCGCTCAAGAAGTCGGACGTCTCGACCGGCGTCCGCGTGCTGCGCGACACGCCCGACGCCGATCTGTTCGGCTTCTTCACCGACGAGTCGCTGCAGCCGGCGCTCAAACGCGCCGCGACGCCGCGCAATCTCGCGCAGAAGAAGTACCTGCAGGCGATCCAGGACAACGACATCGTCTTCGCCATCGGCCCCGCCGGCACCGGCAAGACGTTCCTCGCCGTCGCGGCCGCCGCCGCGGCGCTCGCCGAGAAGTCGATCAAGCGCGTGATCCTCTGCCGTCCGGCCGTCGAAGCCGGTGAGCGCCTCGGTTTTCTCCCCGGCGACATCGCCGAGAAGGTCAACCCGTATCTCCGCCCGCTCTACGACTCGCTCTACGACATCATCGGTTTCGAGAAGGTCGAGAAGATGATGGAGCGGAGCGTGATCGAGATCGCGCCGCTCGCGTTCATGCGCGGCCGTACGCTCAACGACTCGTTCATCATCCTCGACGAGGCGCAGAACACGACTCCCGAGCAGATGAAAATGTTCCTCACGCGCCTCGGCTTCGGCTCGAAGTGCGTCGTCACCGGCGACGTGACGCAGGTCGACCTGCCGACCGGCAAGAAGTCGGGACTCCGTGAGGCGCGCAACATCCTGCACAACGTGGAAGGCATCAACTTCTTCGACTTCACCGACCGCGACGTCGTGCGCCATCCGCTGGTCGCGAAGATCGTTGTCGCGTACGACAAGGTCGAGCGCGAGTTGAAGGAGAAAGAGGAAGCGGCGCGTCAGCAGAAACAGCAGGACGCCAGCGAGCCGACGGAAGCGTGACGAATGTCGAGATCAGCGGGAGCGTTCCGCGCCTGACGCGGCGCGAGGCCGCCACGTTTGCGCGTCGCGTGCTGCGGGCGGTCGACATCCAGCCGGAGGAGCTTTCGATCGCGTTCGTCGACGACGAGTCGATGCGCGAGCTGAATCGCAAGTTCCGCCGCAAAAACAAGACGACCGACGTCCTCACCTTCCCCGGAGACGCCCCGCTGCTCGGCGAGATCGTCATCTCCGTCGACCAGGCGCGCCGCCAGGCCGCCGACGAAAAGCACTCGCTCGCAACCGAGGTGCGCTACCTCATCGTGCACGGCATCCTGCACGCGATCGGCTACAACCACGAGACGGACAACGGCGAGATGAACGCGCTGGAGTTGAAGGTCCGCGCCAAGGTGGGACTCGACTAATCCAAAGCGATGATGTCGTCTTTCCAGAGTTTGTAGAAGATCAGGAGGGCGTCGGGCTCGCGGATGGGGCTGATCTTCACGAGCGAGCCGATGTCCCACGAGCCGTTGATGCGCGACAGCAGGAAGCCTTCGTTCGGCGTGAAGTTCATGCCGGTGATCTCATCGAACGACTTCGAGACGCGCGGCACGCGCGAGTCGATGATCCCCGCGTTCCGCAGCTCGCTGACGATGACCGACTCCGCGCCCTTCACCGCCGACCGCACCTTCGGGTGATTCGGGTCGAGGTTCTGCGCGGCCTTGAGCAGCCGCTGCGCTTTCTCGAAGTCGCGGGAGCGGAGCGCCTGCTGCGCGCGGTTGAGGAACGACGCGATCTCCTCGTCTTCGTCGAGATCGGGCGCCGGCGCGTGCGCGGCGGCTCGCGTCGCGGAGACGTCGGTCAGCGTGATGTAGCCCTCGCGCGCGAGCGAGTGAATCGTCGACGAGACGGTGAACGACGATGAGCGTGTCTCGACGACGAGATCGCCGATGCTCCGCTTGCCGTCGACGGCGCGGATGATCTGGCGCTGCGCGTCGTCGAATTCGAAGTCGTCGAGCACCTCGTCGGTCACCGGCTTCTCGATCACCGGCACGAGCGCCTCGTTCGGGACCAGCTCGCGGATGCGCGACCACTCGTCGACGCGCCGCATCCCTTCCATGATGATTCCGGTGACGTCGACCTTGAGCGGGATCATCTCGAACTGCGGCAGCTCGTCGTCGATGAAGTTGAACTCCCCTTCCTTCCAGAGAAAGAGGTCGTAGATCTCCTCCTCGGCCTTGAGGCGCATGAGGCGGTTCAGGTCCTCTTCGTTGATCACGTCGATCATCACGAGGATCTTGCCGAGGAGGATGCCGGACTGGCGCTGCACCTCCATCGCCTTCGTCAGCTCCGCCTCGGTCAGGTAGCCGTGGCTCATGAGGAATTGGCCGAGGTACTCGCGCGGGTCGTTGGACGCGGAGGAGATGACGCGACCGCCTTTGAAGAAGATCTTCTTCTCGACGGACTTGTTGTGGACGACCAGCGTCCCGTTCTTCTGGGCGAGGCTGAGCCACTGCAGGACGTCGCCTGCCGACATCGTCTTGAGATTTCCGGAGACGGCCATGAAGGGGTGCGAATTATATTGGGTGGCGATGGAAACGACTTCCGGGATCGAGTTGCCGCTCTTTTTCGACGAAACGTCACTGGACGAGCGTTCGTTCGACCCGCAACACGACCTCGGCGTGCCGGGCGAGTTCCCGTACACGCGCGGGCCGCAACGGTCGATGTATCGCGGAAAGCTGTGGACGATGCGGCAGTACGCCGGCTTCTCGACCGCGGTCGAATCGAACAAGCGGTACCGCTACCTCCTCGAGCGCGGCACGACGGGACTCTCCGTCGCGTTCGACCTCCCGACGCAGATCGGGATGGACTCCGACGACGCGCGCGCGCGTGGCGAGGTCGGGAAAGTCGGCGTCGCGATCGACTCGATCGCCGACATGGAGACGCTCCTCGACCAGATCCCGCTCGACCGCGTCTCGATCTCGATGACGATCAACGCGCCGGCCTCGATCCTCCTCGCGATGCTGCTGGTCGTCGCGGAGCGGCGCGGGATCGAGTGGTCGAAGCTCTCCGGCACGATCCAGAACGACATCCTCAAGGAGTACGCGGCGCGCGGCACGTACATCTTCCCGCCCGCGCCGTCGATGCGGATCGTGACCGACATCTTCGAGTTCTGCGCCGCGAACGTGCCGCGCTGGAACACGATCTCGGTCTCCGGCTATCACATCCGCGAGGCCGGTTCGACGGCGGTGGAGGAAGTCGCGTTCACGCTCGCGAACGGACTCGCCTACGTGCAGGCGGCGGTCGACCGCGGCCTCGACGTCGACTCGTTCGCGCCGCGTATCTCGTTCTTCTTCAACGCGCACAACGATTTTCTGGAGGAGGTCGCGAAGTTCCGCGCCGCGCGCAAGCTGTGGGCGACGCTGATGCGCGAGCGCCACAATCCGAAAGACCCGCGCTCGGTCGCGCTCCGCTTCCACGCGCAGACCGCCGGCTCGACGCTCACCGCGCAGCAGCCGGAGAACAACGTGATGCGCGTTGCCTATCAGGCGATGGCGGCGGTCCTCGGCGGTTGCCAGTCACTGCACACGAACTCACGCGACGAGGCGCTCGCGCTGCCGACCGAGGAGTCGGCGAAGATCGCGCTGCGCACGCAGCAGGTGCTGGCGCACGAGACGGGCATCGTCGCCACCGCCGACCCGCTCGCCGGATCCTATGCCGTCGAATCCATGACGCTCGAGATCGAGCGCGCGGCGCGCGAGCTGATCGACCGCGTCGAGAAGCTGGGCGGCGCGCT
>DASYSN010000196.1:0-3083 GCA_036003305.1 Thermoanaerobaculia bacterium | reverse complement strand
GACCGCAATGCCGTCGACGTGACCGAGGTCGTGTTCGGGGAGGCGCTGGCAATCGATCCCAAGGTGCCGCCCGTCGCCACGATCAATCGCGAGACCGGGACGATCAAGATCACGTCGTCCGACGGCAAGCCGCTGCAGTTCGTCAGCGGAGGCAACGTCGTCGGCCTGAAAGTGCGCGGCGGAAAGTCCGGCGAGACGCTGCTCGTCATCGAGCCGCCGGAGCTCCGGAACACGGCCGGAGCCAACGTGATGACCGCGGTGACCGGAGGCCGCGCGCAGGTCAACTGATATGAAGCGTCTCTCTCTTCAGAAGGGCTTCACCGTCGCGGAGCTGATCACCGTCTGCTTCATCATCACCATCCTTTCGGCGATGGCGATGCCGGTGGCGCGCTTCAGCCTGCGGCGGCAGAAGGAGCTCGACCTGAAGGACCGGCTGCGCAGGATCACGAACGCGATCGACAACTACCACGACCTCGCGGTTCTCGGTCAGATCAAGGTGCAGGAGTCGGTCGGGCAGAACAAGTATCCGAAAGAGCTCGAGGATCTCGTCAAAGGCGCCGAGAAGATGGACGGCAGCAAGGTGAAGTTCCTTCGCGAGCGCGATCTGATCGATCCGATGACCGGCAAGAACGAATGGGACACGCTCTCCACGAGCGACGAACCCGACGCCTCCTCCAGCGACGGCTACAACGTCTACGAAGTCCACTCGAAGTCGCACGCGCTCGCGCTCGACGGCAAGACCCACTACAACGAATGGTGAATGGCAGGATGAAGCGAAATCACAAATGGCAGAAGGGCTTCACCCTCATCGAGCTCATCGTGGTGGTGACGATCATCGGGATCCTCGCCGGGATCGCGGTCGTGAACGTGAAGAACGCGCAGCGCAAGGCGCAGGAAGCGGCGCTCCGCGACGACCTGCACGAGCTGCGCAAGGCGATCGACGACTTCTACGCCGACAAGCAGCGCTATCCCACCGATCTCCAGGAGCTCGTCCCGAGCTATCTCCGCAAGATCCCGAACGACCCCATCACGAAGCAGCCGGACTGGGAAACGGTCCAGGACCAGCCCGCGGACCCCGATCAGGCGGCGGACACGAATCCGGACAACGCCACGAAGGGGCCGGGGATCATCGACGTGAAGAGCAAGGCGCCGGGGAAGACACTCGACAATGTCGCCTACTCGGACCTCTGATTCCGAGCGCGGATTCACGCTCGCCGGTCTGATCGTGATCCTCACGATCATCATGATCTTCGTCACCTACACCGTGACGCGGCAGTGGTCGGCGATCATGCAGCGCGACCGCGAGCGGCAGACGATCTTCGTAATGAAGCAGTACGCCCGCTCGATCAATGACTTCGCGAAGGCGAAGGGGAATCCGGTGAAGCTCGACCAGATCAAGGAGGCTCGCCTGCCGCGCTACATCCGCGGCCCGAAGGGCGAGTACGTCGACCCGCTCACCGGAAAGGTCGACTGGATCCTCGTGCCGGCGGGCGCCGTGACGCGCACCGTCGACCCGGTCACCGGCAAGCAGACGACGAACTTCAACGGCGCCGCCTCGCCGAAGGACTACGTCGGCCCGTTCGTCGGCGTCCGTCCACCGGTCACCGGCAAGGCGTACATCAGCCTCAACGGTGCCGACACGTACGAGACGTGGGTCTACACCGTCCAGGACCTGCAGAACGAGATCGCCCTCAAAGCGAATCAACCGCAGACCGGACCGGGGCCGGGGCTCAACCCGCCGCCGAAGTGAGGTTGTCGTACACTCACCGGCCGCAATGCCGAGTCCAACACCGACGCAGCGCATCGTTCTCCCCTCGGGACTGACCGTCCTCATCGAGACGCTCCCGTACGTCCGCTCGGTCGCGCTCGGCTATTCGCTGCGCAGCGGCTCGGCGGTCGAATCCGTCGAGCACAGCGGCGCCTCGCACTTCCTCGAGCACCTCGTCTTCAAGGGAACGGAGAAGCGCAACACCGCCGAGATCGCGAAGGCGATCGACATCCTCGGCGGCGACGTCGACGCGTTCACCGGGAAGGAGTACACGTCGTTCTACGCGCACGTGCTCGACGAGCAGGTCGAGCTCGCGATCGACCTCCTCACCGACATCGTCGTCGCGCCGCGCTTCACCGACGACGACATCGAGTCGGAGCGGTCGGTCATCCTCGAAGAGATCAAGATGGTCGAGGACACGCCCGACGACCTGGTGCACGAGATCTTCGTCGAGAAGTTCTGGCCCGATCATCCGCTCGGCCGCCCGATCCTCGGCTCCGAGGACACCGTCAACTCACTGCAGCGCCATCAGATCGCCGAGCACTACCGCGAGACGTTCCATCCCGCGAACGTCATCTTCTGCGCGTCCGGCAACGTCCTGCCCGAGCAGATCGTCCCGTTCCTCGCGAAGACCTTCCCGCCGGTCTCCGCGGCGCCTTTGCGCCGCGAATGGACCGCGCCGACCCCGGCGCAGCACGTGATTCTTCGCGAAAAGCGGGAGCTGGAGCAGGTGCACCTCTGCCTCGGCTCGCGCGGCGTGCCGCAGCAGGTCGATGAGCGCTATGCCGCCGCGATCTTCAACACGATCCTCGGCGGCGCGATGTCGTCACGTCTCTTCCAGCGCATTCGCGAGAAGGAAGGGCTCGTCTACACGATCATGTCGTACCACAACGGGTATCTCCACGGCGGGTACGAGGCGGTCTACGCCGCCTGCGCGCCGAAGAACCTCAAACGCGTCCTCGGCATCACGCTCGAGGAGATGCGCAACCTGCGGAACGACAACGCCACGGCCGACGAGCTGTCCGCCGCGAAGCTGCACCTGAAGGGATCGATCCTGCTCTCCCTCGAATCGACCGTGAGCCGCATGTCGGGCATCATGCGCCAGGAGTACTACTTCGGCCGCCAGTTCACCCCCGACGAGATCATCGCCCACATCGACGCCGTCACCCTCGAGGACCTCGAGCGCGTCGCCGCCACCATCGTCGATCCCGAAACCCTCTCCCTCACCCTCCTCGGCAACCTGAAGAGCCCCGGCATCACGGCGGAGCTTTTGCGCGAAGCGGTCGCGTAATCCGGCATCCGGCATCCGGCATCC
>DASYSN010000195.1:0-7978 GCA_036003305.1 Thermoanaerobaculia bacterium | reverse complement strand
TGGAAGGCGTGGAAAACGCCGGTGAAGCTGGCGTTTCCCACACCTTCCACAGCTCCTGCCACTGACGACCAAGTATCCTTTGAAACTGTCCTCGATGTCCCCGGTTTATGTCCTCGATGTCTCCGGTACGTTCACCCCGCTGACGCGGGGCGAGGGGTAATGACGACGGCTTTTGGTAATTACCCTTCGCCCCACGAAGTGGGGAGAAGGTGGCCGAAGGCCGGATGAGGGGCGAACGCGCGCGGACGTCCACGTGTTCTCAGTGCATGCACAGAATCGACAGTCTTCTGAAGGAACTGCAGGACGCCTACGACGGCGAGCCGTGGTACGGCGACTCGCTGCGCCGGACGCTCGACGGCGTCGATGAGTCGCGGCTCCGCGAGCGGCCGCGGATCGCCGAGCTCGTGGCGCACATCACCTCGTGGATCGAGATCACGAACCGGCGTCTCGACGGCGAGATCTTCGAGGTGACGGAGGACGTCAATTTCCGCACGCCCGGCGCCTGGTCCGACGATCTCGCGCGGCTCGACAAAGCGCACCGGGCATTGCTCGACCGGGTCGCGAAGCTCCCCGAGGCCGATCTCGACCGGCAGATTGCCGGCAAGAGACAAACTGCCGAATCCGCGATCCGCGGCGTCGTGCAGCACAACATCTATCACCAGGGCCAGATCGCGCTGCTCCGCAAGTAGGCATTACAATCCGGTCCACCACATCCCAGGAGCCAGAAAAACCATGTCCCGAATCGTCAAAGCCGGTTTGATCCAAACCTCCCTCGCGGCATCGACCGACGAGAGCCTCGAAACGATCCGCAACGCGCAGCTCGAGCGGACGCTGAAGTACGTCGATCAGGCCGGTCAGGAAGGCGTGCAGATCCTCTGCATGCAGGAGATCTTCACCGGACCCTACTTCTGCGCCGAGCAGAACCCGCGCTGGTACGACTCAGTCGAGAAGATCCCCGACGGCCCGACCACGAAGCTGATGCAGGAGTACGCGGCGAAGTACAACATGGTCATCGTCGTCCCTCTCTATGAGGAGGAGGCGACCGGCGTCTACTACAACACGGCCGCCGTCATCGACGCCGACGGCACGTACCTCGGCAAGTACCGCAAGAACCACATACCGCACACGGCGCCCGGCTTCTGGGAGAAGTACTACTTCCGTCCCGGCAACCTCGGATACCCGGTGTTCGACACGAAGTACGCGAAGGTCGGCGTCTACATCTGCTACGACCGCCACTTCCCCGAGGGCGCGCGCGAGCTGGGACTGAACGGCGCGGAGGTCGTGCTCAACCCGTCGGCGACGGTTGCCGGCCTCTCCGAGTATCTCTGGAAGCTCGAGCAGCCGGCGCACGCCGTCGCGAACGGCTATTTCGTCGGCGCGATCAACCGCGTCGGCTACGAAGGACCGTGGAACATCGGCGAGTTCTACGGGCAGAGCTACTTCTGCGATCCGCGCGGCCAGATGCTCGCCTCCGCGAAGCGCGATGAAGACGCCCTCGTCACCGCGGAGCTCGACCTCGATAAAATTCGCGAAGTGCGCCACACGTGGCAGTTCTTCCGCGACCGGCGCCCCGACACGTACAACGGACTCGTCAAGCCCTAAGTTGAGAGACCACCTAAGGCTCCTCATCAACGGCCGCGAGCATGAAGTTCGCGGCCGAGACGTATTCGCGACCGTCGCGAACTGGCTTCGTGCGCGCGGCGCGACCGGCACGAAGATCGTCTGCGAAGAGGGCGACTGCGGCGCGTGCACGGTCCTGATCCGGCGTGGCGAGACCTTCCTGCCGGTCAACTCCTGCATCCAGTCGATGTTCCAGCTCGACGGAGCCTCCATCGTCACGGTCGAAGGCCTCGGCATGAACGCCGTGCAGCAGTCGATGATCGCGCATCACGGCGCGCAGTGCGGCTACTGCACGCCCGGCTTCGTCGTCGCGATGACCGGCATGTTCGAGACGCGCGACCACGTCGACGAGCCCTGCGCTCGCGCGGAGTTGGTCGGAAACCTCTGCCGCTGCACCGGCTACGAGCCGATCATCAAAGCCGCCTGCGCCGTCGAGAGCGGATCGATGCGGCGTATGCATGAGATCTATCCGCAGACGATCGACGACGACCAGTCAGTGCTGATCGAAGACGAGGGCCGGACCTTCTTCGCGCCGACGACCCTCGACGACGCGCTCACGTTCAAGCGCAAGTTCAAGCCGTGCACGATCGTCCAGGGAGCGACCGACGTCGGCGTGTGGATCAACAAGCGCGCGTACTCCGCCGCCGCGATGCTGTCGCTGTCGAAGATCGCGGAGCTGCGCGAGCTGCGCGAGGACGAGGGTGCCATTGTCGCCGGCGCGAACGTCTCGTTGACGGAGCTCGAATCCTTCACGCGCGACCGCATCCCGGAACTGCACCGGATCCTGAACATTTTCGGCTCCGCGCAGATCAAGAATGCCGGAACGCTCGCCGGGAACATCGCGAATGGCTCGCCGATCGGCGACACGCTGCCGTACCTCATGGTCGCCGGCGCAATGCTCGAGATCGCGAGCGTCGACGGCACCCGCCTCGTCGACATCAACCAGTTCTACAAGGGCTACAAACAGTTCGACCTCGCGCCGCACGAGATCATCGTCCGCGTCCGCGTGCCGATCGTTCGCGACACGCTGAAGCTCTACAAAGTCTCACGCCGCCGCGACCTGGACATCTCGGCCTTCACCGCCGCGATACGCCTCAGCACGACCGACGGCCACATCAACGCCGCCGCCATCGCATACGGCGGTGTCGCCCCGACGGTGCTGCGCCTCAAGAACACCGAATCGTTCCTCGCCGGGAAGCCGATCAACGCTGACACGTTCGAGACCGCCGGCCGCATCGCCCGCGACGAGATCGCGCCGATCAGCGACGTGCGCGGCTCCCGCGACTACCGGCTCCAGCTTGCCGAGAACATCCTTTGTAAGTTCTATTACGAGATCGCGACATGAGCTCCGTCGGCCGCAACATCCCGCACGATTCCGCACGCGGTCACGTCACCGGCGAGTCGATCTACGTCGACGACATGCCGCCGCTGCGCGGCGAGGTGATCGTCGACTTCTACTGGTCGCCGGTCGCGCACGGCCGCATCCGCTCAGTCGACACGACCGCCGCCTGCGGTGTGCCCGGAGTCGTCGCGCTCTTCACGCACCACGACCTCGCGCACAACCTCTTCGGACCGACCCTGCAGGACGAAGTGCTTCTGGCCGAGGACGTCGTCATGTTCATCGGACAGCCGATCGTCGTCATCGCGGCGGAGTCGCGCGACGCGATCAAGGCGGCGAAAGCGGCGATCAAAGTCGAGATCGAGCCGCTCGAGCCGGTGTTCACGATCGACGAGGCGAAGAAGCGCCGCGACTTCATCGGGCCGGTGCGGCACATCCGGCGCGGCGATCTCGCGCGCGGATTCGCCGAGGCCGATCACGTCATCGAAGGGGTGTGGATCAACGGCGGGCAGGACCACTTCTACCTCGAGTCGCAGGCGGCGATTGCGGTTCCCGGTGAACACGACCAGCTCACCGTCCACTCGTCGACGCAGAATCCATCCGAGGTGCAGCACGTCGTCGCGCACCTTCTCGGCGTCCCGATCAACAAGATCACCGTCGTCACGAAACGGATGGGCGGCGGCTTCGGCGGCAAAGAGTGCCAGGCGACGCATCCCGCCGCGATCGCGTCACTCGTCGCGCAGAAGCTGAAGCGCGCGGCGCGCATCGCCTACAGCAAAGACGACGACATGTGCGTCACCGGCGGGCGCCATCCGTTCCAGAACGACTACAAGATCGGCTTCAAGTCCGACGGCACGATCACCGCCGCGAAGATCGACTGCTACTCCGACGGCGGCGCGTTCAACGACCTCTCGACCTCGGTCATGGGACGCGCGATGACGCACGCCGACAACGCGTACTACCTGCCGAACGTCGAGATTACCGGCACCGTCTGCCGCACAAATTACCCGCCCAATACCGCGTTCCGCGGCTTCGGCGGCCCGCAGGGGATCATCACGATCGAGAACGCGCTCGAGGAGATTGCGTACTTCCTCGGCAAGGACCCGCTCGAGATCCGGAAGCGCAACTGCTACGGCATCGACGATCGCAACGTGACACCGTACGGTCAGACGGTCTCGAACAATCACCTGCCGCAGCTCTTCGAACAGTGCGGCGAGCAGGCGGAGTACGCGAAGCGTGTCACCGACGTGGGCGCGTTCAACGCTTCGTCGAAGACGCACGTGCGCGGCATCGCCGCCACCGCCGTGAAGTTCGGCATCTCGTTCAACACAAAGGCCCTCAACCAGGCGAACGCGCTGGTGAATGTCTATCTCGACGGCTCGGTGCAGGTCTCGACCGGCGCGACGGAGATGGGCCAGGGCGTCAACACGAAGATCCAGCAGATCGTCGCCGACGAATTCGGCATCGATCCGGAGCTGGTGATCGTCATGGCGACGTCCACCGAGAAGAACAACAACACCTCGGCCACCGCCGCGTCGAGCGGTGCGGACCTCAACGGGAGCGCCGCCGCCGACGCCTGCCAGAAGATTCGCGCGGGGATGACGGAGTTCGCCGCGAACTACTTCGAGCGGATCACCGGACTCGAAGCCTCACAGGAACACGTGGTCTTCGCGCGCGGACACGTCTTCGACGATCGCAAGCCGGACGAACGCGTCCCGTTCCACGCGATGGTCAAGATGGCGTACCTCGACCGCGTCTCCCTCGGCGAGCGCGGTTTCTACGCAACCAAGCACCTCGACTGGGACGCCGACACCGGCGCCGGAACGCCGTTCCTCTACTTCACGCAAGGTGTCGCGGTGAGCGAGGTCGAGCTCGATCGCTTCACCGGCCACATGCGCGTCCTGCGCAGCGATCTGCTGATGGACATCGGCAAGCCGATCAACCCCGGCATCGACCGCGGTCAGCTCACCGGCGCGTTCATCCAAGGCATGGGCTGGCTGACGAACGAGGAGCTGCGCTACGACGCGCAGGGAAACCTCCTCAGCCACTCGCCGACGACCTACAAGATCCCCAACATCGGCGACGTCCCCGACGTCTTCAACGTCGCCTGGATCGACGCCGAGAACGCGCTCAACATCCGCTCCAGCAAAGCTGTAGGTGAGCCGCCCCTCTGCCTCGCCGTCTCGGTCTACATGGCCGTGAAGAACGCGCTGAGCTACGTCAGCGGCACTGAGATCCCGAAGATCGACGCCCCCGTGACCGGCGAGAACATCCTGATGCGCCTGACGCACTACACGCGAACCCTCGCGCGCAACGGCGTCGCGGTCGCATGATCCTCCGCAGTCGGAACGTCGTCGGCTACGGCGCGGCGTCGATCCATATCGAAGGCGAGAAAATCGCTGCAATCCGTAAGTACGACGATCTCGGCGGGGCGCAGGAGGCCTCGCCGGCTTTCATGGATTATGGCGACCTCGCCCTCATGCCTGGCATCGTCGACTCACACGTGCACGTCAACGAGCCTGGCCGCACGGAGTGGGAGGGGTTCGACACCGCGACACGGGCGGCGGCGGCGGGCGGCGTGACGACGATCGTCGACATGCCGCTGAACTCGATCCCGGCGACGACTTCCGTCGAGGCGCTGCGGATCAAAGCCGATGCGATGCGCGATCAGATCCGCGTCGACGTAGGCCTCTGGGGCGGCGCGGTTCCCGGCAACGCCAGTGAGCTGCGCGCGATGATCGACGCCGGTGCCCTCGGCTTCAAATGCTTCCTCGTCGACTCCGGCGTCCCGGAGTTCGGATGGCTCGATGAGCGCGGGCTGCGGGAAGCACTCCAAACGCTCGCCGGAACGAATCGCCCGCTCCTCGTGCATGCGGAGCTCGGCGAGCACCTGCATGAAGCAGATGGCGATCCGCGCTCGTACGCGCGCTATCTCGCATCGCGTCCCCGTGCCGCGGAGAACGCCGCGATCGAGCGAGTGGCCAGACTCGCAAACGAGACTGGCGGGCACGCACACATCGTTCACCTCTCGTCCGCGGACGCGCTTCCGTTCATTGGCGGCAACGTGACCGCGGAGACGACGCCGCATTACCTCTACTTCGCGGCAGAGGACATCCCGGATGGCGCGCCGGAGTACAAGTGCGCGCCGCCGATCCGCGAGCGGGACAACCGCGAGAAGCTGTGGGGCGCGCTGCAGGAGCGGCGTCTGCTCGCCATCGTCAGCGATCACTCGCCGTGCACGCCGCATCTGAAGCATCTGGAGCAAGGCGACGTGCAGCGCGCGTGGGGTGGGATCTCGTCGCTCCAGTTCGCGCTGCCGGTGGTCTGGACAGCGGGACGCCGCCGCGGCTTCACGCTTCGCGACATCACGACGTTCATGTCCGAGGGTCCCGCGAAGCTCGCGAACCTCGATCATCGCAAGGGAAAACTCGCGCCGGGCTATGACGCCGACATCATCGCCTTCGATCCCGACGCGCGTTTCGTCGTCGACGAATCGATCGTCCAGCATCGCCACAAGGTGACGCCGTATGCGGGCGACGAGCTGCTCGGCGTCGTCCGCGCGACGTACGTTCGCGGCCGGAAAGTGTGGGAGGATGGCGCGCACATCGGAACCCCCATCGGACAGTGGCTTTAGCGAATGGCTGACTTCCGCGAGCTGATCGATCTCGCCTCCGAGCGCCTCGGCGGCATCGTGCTCTACGCGACCGACGACTTCTTCGCCGAGAAGGAGAATCTGCTCCGCCAGTCGAAGCCGGTCTGGAAGGAACACGAGTACACCGACCGCGGGAAGTGGATGGACGGTTGGGAGTCGCGCCGCAAGCGCACGCCCGGGCACGACCACGCGATCATCCGCCTCGGCGCGCCCGGAGTCATTCGCGGCTTCGTCGTCGACACGGCGTTCTTTCGCGGCAACTACCCGTCCCACTGCTCGATCGAGGCGTGTTACGCGTCCTTCGAATCGCAGCCGGACGAGCTGACGAACTGGGTCGAGGTGCTTCCGAAAAGCGAGTTGCGCGGCGACAGCGAGAACGAATTCGCGATCGAGTCGCCGTTCGCGTTCACACACCTCCGCTTCCACATCTACCCCGACGGCGGCGTCGCGCGGCTGCGCGTGCACGGCGACGTCGTCCCGGAGTGGCGGCGGAGCGGCGGGCTCGCGAATCAGCTCGACCTCGCCGCGATCGAGCACGGCGGAGAAGTCCTCACCTGCAGCGACATGTTCTTCGGTCCGAAGCACAACCTGATCATGCCGGGCCGCGCGTTCAACATGAGCGACGGCTGGGAGACGCGGCGCCGCCGCGGACCGGGTCACGACTGGGTGATCGTGAAGTTCGCGTGCGAGGCGCGCGTGCAGCGGATCGAGATCGACACCTCGCACTTCAAAGGGAACTATCCCGACACCTGTTCCATCGACGCCTCCGGCGACGGCACCGAGTGGAGCGAGATCCTCCCGCGAACGAAGCTCCTCGCCGACACGCGGCACATCTTCGTCGACCAGCTTGCGCCGCGCGACGCGACGCAGGTCCGCCTGAACGTCTATCCCGACGGCGGAGTCGCGCGGATGCGCGTTTACGGCGTCGCAACGGGGCGCGGGCGGATCGAGAAGGTGACGCAACGGATCAACACGCGCATCGACGACGCCGAGCTGCGCGCCTGCTGCGGATCGAGCGAATGGATACGGCGGATGATGGCCGCTCGCCCGATGACGAATGCGCTCGCAACTGCCGAGGAGATCTGGGACTCGCTCGCCGAAAAGGACTGGCTCGAAGCTTTCGCCGCGCATCCGCGCATCGGCGAGCGGAAAGCGAGCGGCTGGGCATCGCAGGAGCAGAGCGGCACCGCGTCGGCTGCCGACGAGACCCTCACCGCGCTCGCGGACACGAATCGCGATTACGAAGAAAAGTTCGGCTTCATCTACATCGTCTGCGCGACCGGCAAGTCAGCCGAAGAGATGCTGACCATCGCGCGCGAGCGCCTCGCGAACGAGCGGGAGCAGGAGCTACGCATCGCCGCCGACGA
>DASYSN010000194.1:0-6525 GCA_036003305.1 Thermoanaerobaculia bacterium | reverse complement strand
CCGACCTCGAGCTCGGCCGCGAGGAGCGGGGCGGCAACGAAAAGAAGAACCATTAATGCGAGCTTTTTCATCGTGTCTTCTCCTCCAGCATTTTCAGCGTGTCCCGAAACCACTTCATGTCGAGCACGCCCTCGCCCCTGGCGATCTCCCGTCCGTAGCGGTCGAAGACGATCGTCACCGGAATCGCTCCGTCGAAGTGCATCTCGTCAGCCAGGTCGCCCGGTTTCCCGGTGTAGTAGAGGTTGGGGAACGTCACCTTCTTCTCGGCGAGGAAGCGCGACAGCTTCTCCTCTCCCTCCTGCCGATTCGACGCAACAGCGTCGTCGAGAGATACGCCGACGATCTCGACCGCGCTCTTCCGAAAGGTCTTCGCCACGTCATTGATCCCGCCGATCTCGGCCACACACGGCGCGCACCACGTCGCCCACACGCTCACGACGCGGATTCGCGTATCAGGCCGGAACGCCTGCCGGATCTCGTCGAGGTTCTTCACCTCGCGCACCTCGGCATGGGCGGCCAGCGCGGCAAAGAAAACGATCACAACGGCGAGACGGCGCATGCAGGCGATATGGAACCACAGGCCGGAGGCAACGGCAGCAGCCGTGCGTTACGATCTCGCGACATCAGTTGAGATTGACCTATCGGTCAGTTGCGATGGACCTATCGGTCAAGCAGCCGTTTTGGCTTCCACTCTCAACGCTGGCCGCTATCCGATGCCGATGGTAAGGAGTACCGCTTCAACGCATCGAGTGCCCGCTTCAGCCATAGGCTCTTCAGTGATTTCTGCATATCCGTATCCTTGACGATCCTCGTTTGCGCCGCGCCAAAGATGCGACCGCTTTCGGTGTCAATGAGCCGGCAGTTCACACCCACGTAGGACTGAAGGTCCGTTATCGAACCGGTGACGATTGCTTCGACACCTATGATTCTTCCGAGGTGCCGGGCACTTTCCGGATCGACGGCCCCGCTCTGACTGAACTTGAGCTCAGCCATCACCTTGTCGAGCAATGAGCGCTCGACGACATCGAGCACACCGGTCTCGACCAGGCGCGTGACGATCTCCTCGGCCAGATAGGTGCCCAGGACCGTCGTGCGGCCACCCAGCTCACGGAAAGGGATGACGGCGATTTTGTGCTTTCCCTGTCTTACGGCAGCGATCGAGATCTGATCTGCCAGCTCCTTCTCCGCGTCGGCGATGAGCTTCTGGGCGGAAGCGGCTTCGGTCATGAAAATCAGGACAACGGCGCCTATTGCGCATCGAGCGATTCGGTCCATCGTATCTTCCTCACTTCGGCGCGCAGGATCGCTGCGGCGCGCTCCCACGCTTGCATTTCCGAACTTTCTTTGGTGAATCCGCCACCCCGCGCTTCTGTGTCAAACGCGCTCAGGACGGAACCCGCAGTCGCATCCAGCAGGTAGAAACGAAGGTGAAGGCGAGTGGAGATCAGGCCTTGTAACGACGGGTCGATGTCCATTGCCACTGTCCGCGCGACGGTTCCTGCGAGCACCGCCCGGCAGATACCGGGGAGACGACTGCCGCCGAGTGGTTCAACCCGGCCGGCCGCGAGCTCTTGCAGCGCTGCCGATGTCCACTCTCCCGATCGAACGAGGGACACCGGCTGATAACCCGATTCGCGGATCGCGTTGTTTGCTGCCGCCGCCAAATGAGGGACCGGCTCGCCTCCATCGCCTAGCACCACGACAGCGATGCTCCGGCTCGGATCGCCAGGAGAAGACGATGCCGGGGCCTCTTTCGCTGGTCGCGCATCAACAGAAGGGTTGCACGCCGCGAGGGGCATCGTCTTCGCGCTTCCTTCCCAGCTCACCTGCGTCGCCTGGGTGACGCCCGCATTTCGATACCTTCGAATCCAGGTAAGTACGTGCTGTTCGACGAACGAAGCAAGCGAGTCGACGGTAATCATGCCGTGCTCATCGGCGGCGGCCTGACAGCGGAGCCCGTCGATGATGGCAGCCGTGAATACTCCGTTACGACGGTGGTCATCGTCATAGGCATACTGGCCCGCCGCGGCGGCGGAGAGGACTGCTTGCCCGTGCACGCCTTCCATTGCCCGCAGCAGCGGCGCTGCTGAACGAGAATCCGGACCTCCACCCCTTTGATTTTCGGTCAGGCGTTCCCGACACGCGTCGATGAGAATCAGCGATCGGGCTGCATCGGACTGCGCGGCGATGTCCCGGACTTCACTGTCCGAGATCGCTCCCTCCTGATGCCGCAGGATGGACGTCGCCGTGAGAAGGTATTGAGTGCCGTCCTTGCTAAAGCCATGCGTCGCAAACGCGACGATGAACATGCCCTTCCTGCCGGCAGCGCGGGATTGGTCGTCCAGCAGGTTGAGAATTTCCGGTCCGTCGGCGGATCGGACCTGGGCTCCCGCGGCAACGAGGGCATGGAGACTCCGCTGCGATTCCGGCTTTTCCGGTCCTCCCGAAAGGGCCAGCACCACGCGGGACGGCTCGACGAGCTTGATGCGCTCGTCGAGCGCGAGAAGAGCTGCGAGGTCGATGGCATCATCCACCGCATAACGCACTTCGGCGAGGGTTGGGTCATAACGAAAGAGCCGGACGCCCACGAAGAGAGCCGACGATTCCGCCGGCTCAAACACTTCGACGGCTGGCCGCGTGGCGCCGGAAACGGGGCGAGCGCCTCGTGAGTCCAGCTTCGAGTGACAGGACGACAGGACCGCAGCCGCGATCAAAAGGTAACGCGCGATTTTCATCTCGAACCGATGTCATAGACACCATCCGTCGGGAAAAGTCGTGCCTTGGCTTCTAGCGGGTTAACGGCAGGTCCCTGAAGTCGGCTACGAAAGTTCCCTCTGCATAGGCCCGGACTCGCAGGAGACGTATGCCGCTAACGGTCTCCGGAACCGTCGCAAATTTGACTGAGGCTTTCAGCGGAATTCCGGGCACGAGAACGTTTCGCAAGTACCAGGTGTCATCGCTCGAAAGCAGCCCAAGAGAACCACCCCTTGCTCGATACTCGTCACTCTGGTCGTCAATCAGCACGGAACTCTCATCGCCGTGGTTCATTTGAAGCAAAAATGAGCGATCTTCCTGACCGACGTTCGTGAGAATGAAATCGCATGAGACCCCGCCGCCCGCGGCTTTGCAACCCAGCAGTTGAAACGAAATCCCGGCGACTGTTTTTTGCAAGGCCGCCGGAGCGCTCGGCGGCGCCGGCGTCAGCCGCGCTGGTGCCGGCGACGCCGGAGCGTCGGTGGACATCGACTTGTCCAAAATCTTCTGGAGATCCGCGTCCTTCACGATCTTCGTCTGCGCCGCGCCGAAAATGCGGCCTGTCTCCGTGTTGATCAGCCGGCAATTCACGCCGACGTAAGACTGTAGATCCGTAATGGAGCCGGTGACGATGGCCTCAACGCCGATGATCTTGCCGAGATGCTGCGCGCTCTCCGGATCGATCGCCCCACTCTGGCTGAATTTGAGCTCCGACATGACCTTATCGAGCATCGAGCGCTCCACGATGTCGAGCGTCCCGCCAGCGAAGAGATCGGTGACGAGCTCCTCGGCGAGATAGGTCCCCAACACCGTGGTGCGGCCGTCGAGCTCACGAAAAGGGATGACGGCGATCTTGTGCTTTCCTTGCTTGGTGGCGGCCGTCGAAATCTGATCGGCCAATTCCTTCGCTGCGTCGCCGATCACTTTTTGAGCAGAAGCGGCCTGCGTCAGGACCATCGCCAAGCCAACGATTAACGTACGCGTCGCGATTCGACTCATTCGGTTTCTCCATTTCTTTGGCCCATGAGTGCAGTGCTCAGTACTTAGTCATAGACACCGCCCGAAAACAAAGGTCGTCCGGACGTGTCTATGGAGCCTGAAGGAGGAAACGACATGTCGGCAACAGGTCAAGTCGGCGAAGGCTACAGCTTGGGACAACCTGGCAACGCGGGGGCCGCCAATCAGCGAATGCTTTATGAGATCCAGGTTGCGGTCGGTGTCGGCGCGATCGGTCTGGCGATTGCGATCGCCGGCACCGTCGCCTTGTTCCTGCGAGTGACACTCGCCCAGTTTCTCCTCGGTGCGAACGTCTGGTTGGGCGTTCCCGTCACCGACATCGACGCCTTGAAGGTGCTTTTCGTAACGCTGCAGACGCTCGGAGTAGTCGCCTGGGGCGGCCTCACCGCGGGCGTTGCCTTTCTATTCGCCATCGCGAAATGGACGCGGAAACTATGAGCGCGCCACGACGATCCCGCTCTGCGTTCCTGGCATTCGCCGCGTCGCTCATCGCGTTCCTCTTCAGCTTCGCCAACGTCTCGTGTCAGGGACAACGCGTCGCCAGCTTGAGCGGAGTTCAGCTCGCGTTCGGTGCCCAGATCGACAACACGGACATGTGGGGCAACAAGCGGCCGCAGAAGGTTGAACCGGAGCCGTTCGCGCTGCTGGCATTCTTCACGGCAGTCGCGGGAGCAGCTCTCGCTCTCGTCGGACCCGCGACACGGCGGCTGACAATCGCCGCTGGGGGCGGCGGCGCTTTGCTGCCCCTACTGCTGATCAACAAGGTGGAGCGCGATGTGATGACCCACTCGTCGGGAATGATCGACGTCTCCGCTGGAGGAGGCTTGCTCTCGGCGATCTTTCTTTTCCTGATCGCCGCGGTGTTGGCTTGGTTCGGCGGCAGAGAAGCGAGACCCTTCAGCGTCTCTCCTGGTCCGGAGAAGCAGCCAGACCTTTCATAAAAGCCTTGCGGGCGGTGGCCTTACGTCCAAATCCCACCGCCCCCCAACCACAGGCCGGGAAGCATCGGCCGTGCACATGCGTTACGATCTCGCGACATAAGTTGAGATTGACCTATCGGTCAAGCAGGCCCGCTGGGATGAGCTCGGGTCCTGTGCAGCAGGCGCACCGAACCTCGTCAGGTCCGGAAGGAAGCAGCGATAAGGTGCTCCACCTGCGTGACACAGTTCGGCCTGGGCTCTTCCGAGCGGACCTCGCCCTCCGCGCCTCCCTCATTTAGACTCCGCGTCAATGTCCTATCAGGCGCTCGCCCGCAAGTACCGTCCGCAGCGATTCAGCGACATCATCGGACAGGAAACGACCGTCCGGACGCTGCAGAACGCAATCGAGTCGGAGCGGATCCACCACGCCTACCTTTTCAGCGGCGTCCGCGGCGTCGGCAAGACCACCGCCGCGCGCATTCTCGCGAAAGCGCTCAACTGCGTGAACGGTCCGACCGTCGAGCCGGACAACACGTGCGTCATCTGCCGCGAGATCACCGAAGGCATCGACATGGACGTTCGCGAGATCGACGCCGCGACGTACACAGGCGTCGACAACATCCGCGAGCTCCGCGAGGTGACGCAGTTCCAGCCGGCGCGCGACCGCTACCGGATCTTCATCATCGACGAAGCGCACATGCTGTCGACCGGCGCGTGGAACGCGCTGCTGAAGATCCTCGAGGAGCCGCCGCCGCACGTCATCTTCATGTTTGCGACCACCGAAGTGAACAAGGTGCCGCAGACGATCATCTCGAGGGTCCAGAAGTTCCCGCTCCGGAAGATCACGCTGGAAGAGCTCATCGGCCGCGTAGGCGAGATCTCCAAGGCGGAAGGGATCGAAGCCGACCGCGGCGCGATCGAGATCATCGCGCGGCGCGGCGAAGGGTCGGTCCGCGACTCGCTCTCGCTGCTCGACCAGGTGATCGCGTTCAGCGGAAAGAGCATCACCGCGGCCGACGTCGCGACGATCCTCGGCCTCTCCGACACGAACTTCTTCGCGCGCCTCGTTGCGAAGATTTCCGAGGGGGACCACGCAGGGATTCTCGAAGCGCTGCAGGAAGCGGCCGACAGCGGACGCGATTTCAAGATGCTGTTCCGCGACCTGCTGAACTTCATCCGCAACCTGCTGCTGATCGCCGGCGGCGCGCCGGAGTCGCTGCTCGCGGCCTCGCCCGAGGATCTCGTGACGATCCGCGACGCGGCGGAACGGTTTTCGTATTCGGATCTGCTGCGGATCGCGAATCTGTTGATCCGCGACGACGAGACGGTGAATAAGGCGGAGCATCAACGGCTGGCGGTGGAGATCGCGCTGCTGAAGGCGGCGACGTTCCCGCGGCTGAAGGCGGTGGAGGCGGTGCTGGCGGGAGATAGCGCCGCCGCCGCGGGCGGGGCTGTGCCGGCGAGGGCGCCGGCACCCACACAGAAGCAAGCCACCCCGAGGGAATCCACACCGAGCACACTTGATGGCTTGCAGCAGCGGATCCAGAAGACGAAGCCGCTCATTGCGAGTTACCTCTCGCATGCGAAGAGCGCGAAGAAGGACGGCAACCGGATCATCTGGACGTTCGATGACGCGACCTACGCTGACTACGTGAAAGACGCGAAGACGACGATCGAGCAGATCGCGTCGGACGTCTTCGGCGAGCCGGTCACCATCGAGGCGATCGCCGAGGTGGTACCGGCGCCAAGCCGCCGCGCGGAGGACAAGCCGTCCGCGCTGCGCGACGATCCCGTCGTTCGCGCGTTCCAGAAGCACCTCGGCGCCGACATCGTG
>DASYSN010000193.1:0-1834 GCA_036003305.1 Thermoanaerobaculia bacterium | reverse complement strand
CGTTCGCGGGTGCAGGGGCAGCGGTATTCGAGCGGGACGTTGAATGACGGGTCGAGCTGTTTGTAGTCGAGGCCGTGGAGAACCTGCGCGACGACGTCTTCGATCGGCATCTTCTCGATGATGGTCGACAGCGGCGGCGCTTCTTTGATGTGCGCTTCGATGGCGTCGATCGCCTCGGGGGCGGTATGCGGGAAGCGCTGGATGATGATCCCGCCCGCCGCCGCGACGCCTTCACGGCGATTCAGGACGCCGAGGAGGACGGCGGACGCGATCTGCTCGGAGGTCATCAGATAGCGCGTGATCTCCTGCGCGATTCCGCCGCCGCCGAGGGTGAGCTGCGAGGTGTAGGGCTTGCCGGCCGGAGGTGTGCCGCGCACGACCGTCAGCCGTCCCTGGCCGATGCCGCGGCTGACGTCGAGCGTCGGATCTTCGGGCGCGGTGTTTTCGACGAAGCCGCGCGCGCCGCCGGAAATGGTCCCCTCGGCGATGATGACTCCGAGCGGGCCGTCGCCTTCGAAGCGGAGGGTGACGTACTGGTTCCTCAGGTTCTTGTCGAGCAGGCGCGCCAGCAGGAGCGAGCCGGTGAGGGCGCGGCCGAGGGCGTCGGCCGCGACGGGAGCGAGATCGAGGATCTCCCGCGCCGTCTCGACGGTGTGCGTCGTCTGGGCGGCGAGGATGCGGAAATCGCCGCCGCACGCCATCCCCTGAATCAACCGATCGGGCAAACCATCGTTCATGGTCCCGTGGCCAACACGAAGTGTGATGCAATTGTTTCGATGAGAAAGCTCCTGATCGCCCTCGCTGCCGTCGTTGCGCTCGCCGCGTGTCACAAGAAGGAAGCCGAGCAGCCGCAGCCGAAGCCGGACGAGATCCGCGCCCTCGAGAAGGCGAAGGAGACGGCAAAGAAATTGAACGAGAAGACGAAAGAGACGAACGCGGCAGGAGGCGAGGCGAACGACGAGAAGAGCGACACGACGAAGAGCGACTCGACTCAGCCCTGACTCGCATAGAATTCGCGGTCGTTGTCGAACCTGAGGAGGAATTACATGGTTGCAGTCGGAAGGACGTCCGTTGCGGACAGCACTTCGACGCTGAAAGTCGGCGACCCAGCGCCCGACTTCTCGTTGACGGGGCATCGCAACAAAGAGAAGTTCACGTTGAGCGACATGAAGGGGAAGAAGAACGTAGTCATGGTCTTCTATCCTCTGGACTGGACCCCTGTCTGAACCGTTCAGATGCCGGGATATGAGGCCGAGATGGCCGACTTTGAACGGTATGACGCCCAGGTCGTGGGCATTTCGGTTGACAGTGTTCCCAGCCACGTCGCTTTCGCAAAGGCCCTCGGCGGCATCGAGCGGTATCCGTTGCTCGCCGATTTCCACCCGAAGGGTGAAGTGTCGAAAAAGTATGGAGTCTGGAAAGAAGAAGGCGGCCACTGCGAGCGTGCCATCGTGGTCGTCGACAAGCAGGGCATCGTCCGCTACATCGACGTCCACAACATCGGCGAGGCGCCTGAGAACGCGCAGGTCCTCGACGTGCTGCGAGACTTGCAGTAAGGCGACGGCGGGCGATCGATGCTGAACATCGCCCGCCGTTGCGTTCCCTTCACGCCGTACGACAAAACGCTGTCGCAGGCGATCGTTGCGCTCGTCTCGGCGACGGGCGTCTACGCGCCCGGCCAGGAGTCGTTCCCGACCGAGGATCCGGGGGACATCACGTACCGCCTGATCCCTTCGGCGACCGAGGCGAAGTCGCTGAAGATCGCGCACCATCATTACGATCACAGCGAGGCGGACGGCGATCCGAACATCGTCTTCCCGATCGACTCGCTGCG
>DASYSN010000192.1:0-8895 GCA_036003305.1 Thermoanaerobaculia bacterium | reverse complement strand
CCGGGGAACTGATCGCTCGCAATGTGCGGCAGCAGCCCGGCGGCATCGATGAACACCGCATGTCCGCCCGCCGGCTGCACGATCGGAATGCCCGCTGTGATCAGCTTCTCCGCGAGATACTCGATCGTCCGGATGCGATACCGGAGATAGTCCTCTTCGACGACCTCTTCGAGCCCCTGCGCGATCGCCTCGAGGTCATACCCCGCGAGGCCGCCGTACGTCGGGAACCCCTCGGTGAGCACGAGCAGGTTCCGGCACTTCAGCGCGAGCGCGTCATTGTTCAGCGCCAGGAAGCCGCCGATGTTCGCGAGGCCGTCCTTCTTGGCCGACATGATGCAGCCGTCGGCAAGCGAGAACATCTCCTGCGCGATCGCTTTCGGAGTGCGGTGATGCTGATCCGCCTCGCGCTGCTTGATGAACCACGCGTTCTCCGCGAAGCGGCAGGCATCGAGGAAGAACGGCTTGTCGTACTTCGTGCAGAGCGCGCGGACGCCGCGCAGGTTTTCGAGCGACACCGGCTGCCCGCCGCCCGAGTTGTTCGTGATCGTGACGATGACCATCGACACGCGTGCCGCTTCGTCGCTCTCGAGGATCGCCTCGAGCGCGTCGAGGTGCATGTTGCCTTTGAACGGATGGATGAGCGCCGGCAGCCTGCCCTCCGGGATGACGATGTCCCGCGCCTCGGCGCCTTCGTACTCGACGTTCGCCCGCGTCGTATCGAAGTGGATGTTGTTCAGCACCATGTCGCCGACCTGCAGCGCCGAGTGGAACAGGATCCGCTCGGCCGCGCGGCCCTGGTGCGTCGGAATCACGTGCTTGAATCCCGTGAGGTCCCGCACCACCGCCTCGAACCGTTCGAACGACCGGGAGCCGGCGTACGACTCGTCGCCCTGCATCAGCGCGCCCCACTGCGCCGCCGACATCGCGCCGGTACCGCTGTCGGTGAGCAGATCGATCGTGACGTCGTGCGCCTTGAGGCCGAAGACGTTGTATCCGGCCTCGCGCAGCGCGCACTCGCGTTCGGCGTGTGAAGTGAAACGGAGCGACTCGACGGCTTTGATGCGGAATGGCTCGACAATCACTGACATGACCCGAGATTCGGCCATCCATGCACACGTTGCGGTGACGACCGACACCGGCGCGTGTGAGTCCCGGTAGCATTCGTGGCGGCTCCGACACTCCGGTTTGGGGTGTTCGTCGCTGTCGCGCGTCTTACGGGGCCGTCAGACATCCGCTGATGTTTCCAAATAACGGCGGGGATTATTTTTACGGCTCAAAATCAATGAAGACAGCTCTAGTAGCCGACGAACACTCGATTGTCCGGATTGGCCTGCAGCAAATACTCGCCCAGCGAGCGGACATCGAAGCCGTCGAGCACGCTTCGTCTGCCGAGGAAGCGATTGACTGGCTTCGCCGCACGATCTTCCACATCGTCATCATCGGCCTCTCCCTCAGCGCGGATGACGGGCTCGACGTCGTCAAACGCATCCGAAAGGAGTTCCCCACGATCGGGATCCTCGTGCTGAGCGCCGAGCCGGAAGAGCAGTGGGCGCTCCGGGCGTTGCGCGCCGGCGCCTCCGGATACCTGAAGAAAGATAGTTCGGCCGAGGAAGTGAACCGCGCGCTCGATCGCATCCTGGCGGGGCGGCGCTACGTCGGGCCGGACGTCGCCGAGCAGCTCGTCACGCTCACGATCTTCGGCGAGGAGAAGAAACCGCACGAGCGCCTCTCGAACCGCGAGTACCAGGTCTTCCAGCAGCTCTCGTCCGGAAAAACGGTCACCGAGATCGCGCGCATGCTCACGCTCAGCGTGAAAACCGTCAGCACTCATCGGCGCCACATTCTCGAGAAGATGCAACTGACCACGAACGCCGACCTGGTGCGGTACGCGAACCAGAACAATCTGCACTGAACGAGGCGGCATCCGGCATCCGGCATCCGGCATCCGGCATCCGGCATCCGAGCCGAGCTTCTAATCCCGGATGCCGGATGCCGGATGCCGAGTGCCGCCCGTCACACGACTCCCCAGCAACCATCACTCCTCCATGTTCAAGCCCTCGATACCCTCGCGAGGATGAGTCGTCCAGTCGCGGAGCCCTACAAGATCAAGAGTGTCGAGCCGATTCGCATGACCACGCGCGCGGAGCGCGAGCGGGCGATCGAAGAGGCCGGCTACAACACGTTCCTCCTCCGGAGCGAAGACGTCTACATCGATCTCCTCACCGACAGCGGCACGTCGGCGATGAGTGACCGGCAGTGGGCGGCGATGATGACCGGCGACGAGGCGTACGCCGGCGCGAAGTCGTTCTACCGCTTCGAGAAGGCGGTGCAGGAGTTCTACGGCTTCAAGTACGTCGTCCCGACGCATCAGGGCCGCGGCGCCGAGCACCTCATCTCGCGCATCCTCATCCGTCCCGGCGACACCGTGCCGGGCAACATGTACTTCACCACCACCCGCGCGCACCAGGAGCTCGCGGGCGGCGCGTTCACCGACATCGTCATCGACGAGGCGCACAACGCGCAGAGCGAGCATCCGTTCAAGGGGAACGTCGACCTCGAGAAGCTGCGCAACGTCATCGCCCGCGTCGGCCCGAAGAACATCCCGTACGTCAACATCGGCGTCACCGTAAACATGGCCGGCGGGCAGCCGGTCTCGATGGAGAACCTCCGCGCCACGCGCGAGCTGCTACAAGCGCACGGCATCCGGATGTGGTGCGACGCCACGCGCGCCGTCGAGAACGCGTACTTCATCCAGGAGCGCGAGCGCGGCTACGCGAGCAAATCCGTCCGGCAGATCCTGCTCGAGATGATGTCGTACTTCGACGGCTGCACCATGTCGGCGAAGAAGGACTGCCTCGTCAACATCGGCGGCTTCCTCGCCATGAACGACGAGTCGATCCTGCAGGCCGCGCGCGAGCAGGTCGTGCTCTTCGAAGGCATGCCGACGTACGGCGGCCTCGCCGGCCGCGACATGGACGCCATCGCGCAGGGGATCCACGAGATGGTCGAAGACGACTACATTGCGCACCGCATCCACCAGGTCCGCTACCTCGGCACGCAACTCGCCGAGGCCGGCGTCCCGATCGTGCGTCCGGTCGGAGGGCATGCTGTCTTCCTCGACGCGCGCGCGTTCCTCCCGCACCTCGATCAGGAACAGTTCCCCGCTCAGGCGCTCGCCGCCGCGCTCTACGTCGACAGCGGCGTCCGTTCGATGGAGCGCGGCATCGTCTCCTCCGGCCGCGATCCGGTCACGGGCGCGAACCGCCACCCGAAACTCGAGCTCGTCCGCCTGACCATTCCGCGGCGCGTCTACACCGACCGCCACATGGACGTGGTCGCGTACTCAGTGAACGAGCTGTACGCCAACGCCGACTCGATCCGCGGCCTCGACATGGTCTACGAGCCCCCGACCCTCCGCTTCTTCACCGCCAGATTCGAGCCGGTCGCCGTCCGCGAACCCGTCTACTGATCCCGCTTCTGTGTGGCGCCGGCGCCCTCGCCGGCGCGCCCCGAGCCAAACAGCCCCAACGAAATCGCGTTCGCCTGTGCGACATTCCCCGCGTCGTTCACATGCAAATGATCCCCGCTGTCGAAGGCAGGCAGAATCTGCGTCGGCCGCTCCGGATCACGAACGACGGCATCAAAATCGATGACCCCATCGAACTCCCCGCCGTGCCGAATCCATTCGTTGACCGCGGCACGGACGTTCTCCTTTTCCGCTGAGTAGAACTGATCGAACGGCGGCGAGCGGAAGAGCGCGTGCTCGAACGGCGGCATCGTCGCCCCGATCGCGCGGATGCCGTGCTTGTGCGCGCGTGCGATGAGCTGCCGGTTGCCGACGATGATCATCCGCGCGGTAACGCCGTTGCTCGCATCGATGAACGAGCTCGGAAAGAGGATGTCATTCACGCCCAGCGCGAGGATCACGTACCGCACGCCGGCCTGTCCGACCACGTCGCGATCGAAGCGGCGGAGGCCGGATTGGCCGAGGTCGGAGCCGAGCTCCTTGTACGTGTCGGCGAGTGGCCCGCCGGTCTGATGGGGGCTGTCGCTGTCGAAGAGGAGGCGGTTACCGATGATGCCTTCGTTCAGCACGCCGACGCCCGGAAGCCGGGCCGCGAGATAGTCGGGCCAGCGATGGTTCGTGTCCTTCGTCGAGCCGTCGCCGTCGGTGAGCGACGACCCGAACGCGACGATGACCGGCGTCGCAGGCGAGCCCGCAACGTCGACGCCGGTGAGAAACGGCCAATTCCCGATCGGCTTCGAAGGCGGGAACGTCGCCGCCGCAGCGGCGTCACCGTCCGCGACGTAGTTCGTCTGCTTCGCCAGCTCGTGCTGCGTCGTCGCCTGCGTCGCCTCCGGAAGGAAGATACTGATCGCGAGGTCCGAGAGCGGCGGCACATCGAGACCGACCGGATCGCTGACGATCTCCTTCTCGACGTGCACCGACTTCTTTCCGCCGAACGTCAGCACATGGTCGCTCTCGACATCCGCACCGGAGGTCCTTCGAGCGATGTGTGCACTTCTGATGAAGAGCGGAGTGCCGCCGTAAATGTTCGAGAAGCGGACCCGCACCTTCTTCCCGCCGGCGCTGACGTGCACGATCATCCGGATCGTCTGGTTCGCGTACGTCTTCGCCGACGGCACGTGCTGCGGCGCGGCGGCCCAAGTTCCAATCCACGTCCCGAGCCAGTGCGATAGTAGAATTGCGGCGAACATGAGTCAGTTGACCAACTGAAAATAGGCGTACCATCTCCAGGAGTCAACCGCCATGCGAAAACAAACGATGAACAACCGCAACCGCCTCGCGAACGCGGCGCTCAAACTCTCGTACCGCCGCGGCTTCGCCAACGCGGCGCTCTCCGACATCGCCGGCGAGGCGGGCGTGCCCCTCGGCAACGTCTACTACTACTTCAAGACGAAGGACGAGATCGGATCCGCCATCGTCGACCTCCGCCTCGCGCGCCTGCAGAAACTCCTCGACGGGCTCGACGAGCTCGAGTCGCCGAAAGAGCGGCTCTGCGGCTTCGTCCAGATCAAAACCGATCGCCGCGACGAGCTCGCCCGCTTCGGCTGCCCCGTCGGCACTCTCACCTCCGAGCTCCACAAAGACCCCGGCCCGCTCGCGAAGCACTCCACCGCGCTCTACGAACACGCCCTCCGCTGGATGGCGACGCAGTTCGCGGCCATCGGCCACCGCCGCGATGCGCGCGGCCTGGCGCTGCACCTCCTCTCCGCCACCCAGGGCGTCTCCCTCCTCGCCCACGCCTTCCACGACCCGCAGCTCATCGTGACCGAGGCCGCGCGATTGAAGGCGTGGATTCGCGGGCTGTAATCGCCCGTTATGATCTCCACGTGACCGCCCTCGGCTGGCAGCATCTCGATCAGAGCGACAAGAGCAATCTCCTCGCGAGCATGCGCACCGGCGCCGAGCTCCCGGGGCCGCTGCATGTCGAGATCCATCCGGCGGACCGCTGCAACATCGACTGCTTCTTCTGTTCGACCGCCACGCTGCGCGGGACCGACGAAGTTCCGCTCCGGACGTGGGCGGACTTCATCCACGAGCTGAAAGCGTCGGGGACGCGGTCGGTACGGCTGGCGGGCGGCGGCGAGCCGCTGTTCCACCGGCAGATCAAGGAGGTGCTGCAGGTTTTGAACGACGAGCGGGTCCCGATCGAGAACATCACGACCAACGGCGTGCTGTTGACCGACAAAGTCGTCCCGCTGCTGCTCGGTTCCTGCGACGAGATCACGCTGAGTCTCAACACAAGCGATCCCGAGACCTACGCGTCGATGATGCAGACGCCGGCGAAGAACTTCGAGCGCGTCGTGAAGAACGCGAAGAACCTCATCGCGGCGCGCGACGCCGCCAAGGCGAAAGGCCCGCGGCTCCTGGTGCAGTTCCTGGTCTGGAAGGAGAACTTCCGGAGCATCCCGCGGATGTACGACCTCGCGCGGGAGATGGGCGCCGACGACATCATCTTCGGCGGCCTCGCCTACCTCAAGCCGGAGCAGAACATGTCGCCTGCGGAAACGGACGAGATGATGCGGCTGTACTCGTCCGTTCTCCGCCGCGATGAGTACCGGCGGATCCGCGCCGTCGACACGTTCGAACAGGACCTACGCGAACGCGTCGCCGCGATGAATGCCGAGCTGCACCAGGAGCGCGCCCGCCGCTCGCTCTTCTCCCGGGGAATCGCCTTGCTCAGCTCCCGCGAACGGTGGCGCCATTTCTGGGCTGTCCGACGCACCTCAGCGATCGAACGTCGAATCGCAAACCTCGACATCCCCTGCATCATCGGCTGGTACTCCATGGTCGTCCGCACGTCGGGCGAAGTCGGCGGCTGCTGCATCCTCCAGGGCAAGCGCCTCGGCAACGTCTACCAGGACAGCCTCGAAAAGGTGTGGCACGGCGAAGCCTACGAATCATTCCGCCAGGAGCTCCGCCGCATCATGCTCGAGCGCGACGCCTGGCAAGTCTCGCCGGCCGACAAAATCGTCGAACCCCTCTGCGGCGGCAAAACCGCCCACTGCCCGATCAACTTCTACTACCGCGAGGACGCAGCGTTCGTCGAAGCCCTGCAACACGACCTGCGCGCCCTCGCGTAGTGCGCCGGCTCTCTCTTTAGGAATTGTGACCGGCCGCAAGGGTTATACTTTTGGTATGAAAACGGCGGTATCCATTCCGGATGACGTGTTCGAGAAGGCGGAGAAACTCGCTCGCAGAGCCGGTAAATCGCGCAGCGAAGTGTTCAGCGCGGCGCTCCGCGAATACGTTGCACGCCACGCGCCGGACGAGGCGACCGAAGCTTTCAATCGTGTCGCCGACGCCGTGGGCGAAGACGTCGATGAATTCGTTCGAGAGGCTGGCAAGCGTCTCCTCAAGAACGTCGAATGGTAGTTTCGCAGGGAGAGATTTGGTGGGCCGATCTCGAGGAGCCCAGAGGCTCCGGAGCTGGATTCGCACGGCCGGTCATCATCGTACAGGGCGAGGTTCTCAACCGAAGCCGGATCGCGACCGTCATCGTCGTGCCGCTCACGACGAATCTTGCTTGGGCTGAAGCGCCCGGCAACGTCCTCCTTCCCGCGCGCACATCCGGTTTACCAAGGGATTCCGTCGCGAATGTGTCGCAGATACTTGCGATTGACAAGAAACTGCTCCGAGATCGAGTCGGACGACTGCCGCAAGCGAAAACTGATCTGATCGTGAATGGGATTGATCTCGTTCTCGGCAGATAAACCAAATGAGCGGGCGCGCTTGCGCGCGCCCGCTCCCCTCCCACCCATCACATTACTGCTTGGGACTCTGAGACTCGGTCGACGGAGTCTGCGGCTGCGGCGGGGCCTGCTGCGGCTTCTTCTTGCCGCGCGCAAGGCGCTTCAACCGTTTGATCTCCTCGACGTGCGGAACCAGGATCGCGTGATCCGGGTCCTTGGCGAGCGCCGCACCGACCTGGAACGTCCGTCCCGCGATGAGCGCGAGCCGCTGACGGCGAATCAGATTCGCGCCGGCGATTGCACTCAGCATCGTCCGGAGCTCCGACTCGACCGCCGTCCAGCGGTTCGACTCCTCACTGAGCGTGCGCACATCGCCAGGTTGCTGCCCGGCTGCCGCCTCGACCAGGTCCTCGGCGCCGATCATGTTGATCGACTCCTGCAGGATCTCGTTGTTCATGCGGCCCATGATGCTGCGCGCTGCTTTCCGCTGCTCGACCGTGAGCGGGGTGACGTCGGCGATCTGATCGCGGATCGCGCGAAGCTGATCGACCACCACTTCCGGTTCGAGCATCGTCGCCGGCTGCGGCGTTTCCGCAGCGGGACTTGTCGTGAGGTTCTTGCTGAGGTTCTTACTATTGATAATCGCTGTCATATTTCCTCCAGTTTCTCTCTGCCCTGTCTGTCAAGGCCGGAGGACGCCGCGACTCTGTGCACGAGTGCGAGACGGCCACCGGCTGGAAGTGTTCGGCCACACGCCGTCACTTCCGGTTAGTGAATTTCCCGAGATGTACACCTCGGGCGCCTCGCGGCAGGAGGAGCAAGCTCAACTCCCGCGCTCGGTACGTACTAGCCAGGTCCTTCTCCAGAACCCCGTACCGCTCGTTTGCCGCAGTGCCGAATATAGGTCCGCCCGCCGGGTTTGTCAAGGCCCTCCCGATCCTAAGTTGAATTGGCTGTATTACTTACGGCGAGACGGAAACACGGCGCCGGCTTTCGGCGAATGCCCCGGGCATTTCGTCAAATCACACGGGCAATCGCCGAATGCCGCGGGCATTCGGTCAAATCACAGGGGCTTTTCGCAAAAACACACCGGCGGTTGGCAAAATCACCCGGGCTTTTGCCGAAAACCGCGGGCAATCGGCAAACCACACGGGCAATTCGCGAAATCACACGGGCATTCGCGAGATGCCGCGGGCAATCGCGCGATGTCAGGCGGGAAACCCGCATAATCTCCGGCGCTTGCGAATTTTCGGCTCCGTGATCGTGCTCGACACCGGCGATGAGGCGATCGCGACGTTGCAGCGTTTTGCCTCCGAGCACGTCACGACTTCCGCCTTCTTCCACGGCCTGGGCGCGTTTCGCGAGGCGACGATCGCGTGGTGGAATCCGGAGTCGCTGCAGTACGAGGACATCCGCGTTGACGATCAGGTCGAGGTGCTGTCGATCCAGGGCAACCTCACTCGGGTACCGGACGGCTTCAAAGTCCACGCGCACGTCGTCCTCGGCACGCGCCGCGGCGCCGCGATCGGGGGGCACTTGAAGCGCGGCATCGTGCATCCGACGCTGGAGCTCCACCTCGCGACGACGGCCGAGGTCATTCACCGCGAGCGGGACGAGGCGACGGGGCTGGATTTGATCCGGTAAAGGCTTCTGTGTGGCGCCGGCGCCCTCGCCGGC
>DASYSN010000191.1:0-6591 GCA_036003305.1 Thermoanaerobaculia bacterium | reverse complement strand
CGCGGACATACGCGCGCACGGCGCGCTCGCCGAGGACCACCGCGTCGAGCGTGCAGGCGTCGAGGAGGATGGCGTCGCGGACGCCGGCTTCGGTGCAGAGCGTGCGGCCGCGGCGGAAGTCCTCGGGATTCAGGTTCTCGGCGTAGAACGGGGCGCGAGGGAAGCCGTTCATGACGTCCCGGCCGCCGCACAGTTGCGAGACGAGCGATTCGCGCGGGGTGAGGCGCCAACTGTCGGCGTAGAGGTGGTAGAACTGATCGAATTCCAACGGCTGCTTCAGGACGAGGCCCTGCCGCGTCGCCAGATCGTCGGGTCCCATGTTTCCGTTGACGTTGCCCAGCAGACCGAGAACCTTCGCCTGGACGACGTGGCCTAATCCGACCGATACGTTGATCCAACTGCTGTTGACGTCGGCGCTCACGCTGTTGCCGTCCGGCCGGGTGAAGAGATACGTGTTGCCGCCGCGCGCGATGTGCACACCGCCCGGCAGCGACAGCGATTGTCCGTCGGCGAGATCGCGCTGCGTCCCGTCGACGATCAATCGAGCCGGATCGAGGCAGACGGCGGCGTGGCTCGTCACGGTCCTTCCGTCGCGGGTGCCGGTCAGGGTCATGGCGACGGCTTTGTTGACCGAGGCATTCGGCCAGATCGGCGCGCCCGACTCCTGCCGCGTCTGGACGACGAAACCGGGATCGGTCTGCGCCAGGAGGAAGTCGCCCGTCGCCTGGAAGTCGTAATAGAGATTGTTGAAGTTCGTGAGATGCGTGTCGCCGATGCTCGTGCCGTTGATGCACGTCGACGTCGCGTTTGGATTGTTGCTCAGCCAGTAGACGATCGCCGGCTTCGCGCCGCCATACGCGCAGCACGGCTGAATGAGATTGAGGCTGTTCGTCTCGGCGGTGGTGCTCTCGATCGTGCACGTCGGGACGTTCATCGTGCCGTCGTCCACAGTCGTCCGTACCGCCATCGTCGATCCGGGGTCGGGGAGAAATACCGCGTTGTCGCCGCCGCCATCGCCGAAGACGCCGAACTCCACCTTCTTCCAGTCGTTGGCGAGATCGAGGACGTTGTCCTGATACATCGCGCTGATCGTGCCGGGAGTTCCGACGGTGATCGTGTCGCCGCCGCCGGAAACCGCGGTGCCCTGCAGGGTCATGTTCTTCAGATTCGAGATCGGCTGCGCACCGACCGGAAGCATCACGCTGTTCATCACGCAACTGACGCCCACCGTCGACCATCCGGGTGGGCACGGCGCCATGTAGTGGAGCAGCCAATACTCGATGAACGCGGTTTGGAGGCCGCTGGAGTAGATGTACTGCTGCCATCCCTGGCAATTGTTCGAACCGCCGGCGCACGCTGCCGGTGCGCTGAAGAAGCCGGAGTTGAGCTGCAGGGAGTAGATGTCCGGCATTCCGTTGTCGGTCTCGCTTGCGACGCTCACGCTGTCGAACGAGCCGGTAGCCGACGTCATGTTGTTGCCGGTGATCGCCTCGAAGTTGATGCCGTGGCCGACCAGATACGGCTTTGCCGGTCCGTAGGAACGCGCCGCCGGCTTCCCACAAGGCACTTCCTGCCACGTCGTGCTCGGATAGCTGACGGTGAAGCAGCCCTTTTTCGGCAGCGGAACGCGCGCCATCGACTGGTGCCAGGCGTTGAGCTTGGCCTGATCGTTCGGCGTGTCGGCGCTCGCGACGGCAGATATTGAAAGAAGGATTGCGACGAACCAGGGGAGGGAAGACTTCATACGACCCCCTTTATGGCAGCACAGCTTACGCGCAACCGGCGGATTCAGCTCACCGCAACCCGCTCACGGTAAACAACGACGTCAACAACAGCTTGTACCCGAAAACGTAGCTGTCGCTGTTGCTCGCGTAGAGGATCGGGAAGACCCCTTCGACGCCGGCGGCGTCCGGCGGACGCATGGTGCGGACGAAACGGCGAGCGCCGGTGGTGAGGTCGATCGCGTAGATGTCGCTTTTCTTGTTGTCGCGGCGGCAGACGAGGATCTCGTTGTCGTGCGGCCAGTGGATCGGGAGGTCGCCCGGCTCGGCGCCGGGGACGGAACGCGCGGGCGTGGCTCCGTCGAGCGAGCAGATGAACAAGGTCTGATTCGCTGTGATCGTGACGACCTGCCGCCCGTCGGGCGAGACGGCCAGAAAGAACCACGAGCCGACCGCGTCGCTCAGCGGCTGCGCGTCGCCTCCCTCGGCGCCGACGCGCCAGATGCGCGCTTCTTCGTCGCCGGACGAGCCGACGATCAGGAGCTCTTTGTCGCCGGGTAGGAATCGGACGGTCTGAAAATGATTGACGCCTCGCACCGGGATGTCGCGCATCGAGCCGGCGCCCGTCGGGACGAGCATGACGCGCTCCGGCTTGTCGTTCGAGAGCGCGAGCACGTGCTCGCCGTCGCTCGACAGATCGCGTCCGCGCCCTTCGTCGAGGCGCACCGCCGGGCCGCCGCGCGCGTCCCGCAGGTAAAACGTGAACTTCCCGCCGTTCGCGATGCCCTGCTCTTCGAAGAGCAGCGTGTTGCCGTCGTTCGAAAGACGCATCGGGTAGCCCCAGTCGAACCACGAGAGGTCGCGATCGGTCTCTTCTCCCGCGATGTGTCCGACGATGTAGCGCCGCGGCGTCTGGTGCGCCACGAGCATCGTTCCGTCGGGCGCGATGTCGTGGATGAATGCGCCGCCGAGCGTGGCGAAGATTTCACGCGGGTCGTGGCCGCGCGAGACGGCGTAGACGGAAACGTTGCGTCCCTCCTGGCCATGCTGCGGGACTCCGCTGTAGAAGATCTCGCCGGTCACCGGGTTCCACGCCAGTCCCCAGGCGATGTAGAGATCATCGGTCAGCGATTCGACGTGACCGTGCAGGTCGACGACGCGAACGGAGCCGAAGTTGTCGCCGGCGAACGGATGCTCGAGGAAGGCGATCTCGCGGCCGTCCGGCGAGAAGCGCATGTCGCTGATCCACGACGGCGATTCGTAGAGGCGATTGCCGATCGGATATTCGATTTGAAATCCGCGCTCGGATCGCCGCGCGATCGCGAGCTGCCGCCCGTCGGGCGACCAGTCGGCTTCGTGCACGTCCTTCGCGATCGGGCGCGGGACGCCGCCGGCGAGCGGGAGGCGCGCGAGCGTGCCGGACGAGAGGAATCCGATCTCGCTGTGGCGCCCGAGAGACAGCGCGAGCTCGCCGCTGCGCGAGACCGAGTGCACCGAACCGTTGACTCCGAGGGCGCGCGTGTCCGGGATGCCGCGATGGGAGACGAACAGCTCGAGCGGCCGATCGTTCCAGATCGCTCCGTAGATGATGCTGCCGTCGGGCGCGAAGCGCGCCTGCGAGACGTTGCCGCGATGGAACGTCACCTGCGCGATCTCCGGCTGCGTCTGACGGGCAATGGCGATGGCGGCGGCCGGTCCCGACGCGGCGACGTCGATCATTTCGATGTGCAGCGCGAGATCGTGCGCGGAGTGGAATCGCTCCTCGCGGTTTTTCTCGAGACAGCGCACCAGCGTCGAGGCGAGGACGGCGGGGAACGGCGGCGTATCGAGCCGCGGCGCCTCTTCGATCAGGATCGCGGTGATCGTCTCCGCGGTGGTGTCGCGGACGAACGGCGTCCTGCCGGTGAGCATCTCGTACAGCAGCACGCCGAAGCTGAAAATGTCGCTGCGCGCGTCGACGGTCTCGCCGCGCAGTTGTTCCGGCGACATGTAGCCGATCGTGCCGAAGACCATGCCGGCTTCGGAGATCCGTTCGGTGGGAGCGTCGCGCGTGTTGCCGAGAGCGTGCGCGACTTTGGCGAGGCCGAAGTCGAGGATCTTCACCGAGCCGTCGGCGAGGATGAAGATGTTGGCCGGCTTGAGGTCGCGATGGACGATGCCACGCGCGTGCGCCGCCGCGATGCCGCGGAGGATCTGCACCGACCAGGCGATCGAGCGGCGAAGCGGCACCGGCCCGCGCCCGAGGACGTCGGCGAGCGACTCGCCCTCGAGAAGCTCGGTGACGAGGTAGGGGATGGAGTCCGACGTCCCGAAGTCGTGGATCGTGACGATGTTCGGATGGTGCAGCGCCGCAGTCGCCCGCGCTTCCTGCTCGAAGCGCAGGAGCCGCGACTCGTCCTTGATCAGCTCCGCCGGGAGGATCTTCAACGCCACGTCGCGGTGCAGCGTGGCGTCCGTCGCGCGGTAAACCTCTCCCATCCCTCCCGAGCCGATGGAGCAGACGATCTCGTAGCGTCCGAGCGACGTTCCGGGGGCGATGGGCATAGTGGAAGGATAGCGTCACCCGCGCGATGGTCGTGTTTCATTCCCGGCACAGCTGGATCAAACTGATCGAAATTCTTCTGAATCCGGCGTAGTAATCTGGCGCCATGCCGAAACGGTTCGCGACGCTCCTCTTCTTCGCCTTCTGCCTCACGTCCGCCGCTCACGCGGCGCAGAGCACGCTGCTGCGTCCGGACCGCGTGTTCGACGGAACGACGGCGACGACGCACTCCGGGTGGGTGGTGCTCGTTACCGGTGAGAAGATCGCGGCGGCCGGGCCGGAGAGCGGGATCACGGTGCCCGCCGGGACGACGACGATCGATCTGCCGGGGACGACGCTCCTTCCGGGGCTGATCGACGCGCACTCGCACGTTCTGCTGCATCCGTACAACGAGACGCTCTGGAACGACCAGGTCCTCAAGGAGCCGCTGGCGTACCGCGTCATCGCGGCGACGCTGCACTGCCGCAACACGCTCTTCGCCGGCTTCACGACGCTCCGCGACCTCGGCACGGAGGGAGCGGAGTTCGCGGATGTCTCGCTGAAGCGTGCGATCAACGAAGGACGCATCCCGGGGCCGCACCTCTTCGTCGCGACGCGCGCGATCGTCGCGACCTCGAGCTACGGTCCCGGTCCGGCCGGATTCGCGGCAAACGTCGACAATCCGAAAGGGGCGCAGGAGGCGAGCGGCACGGCGGAGGTGCTCAAAGCCGTCCGCGATCAGATCGGACACGGCGCGGATTGGGTGAAGCTGTACGCGGACTACGGCCGCGGCGGCGGTCCGGCGACGCCGACGTTCTCGCTCGAGGAGCTGAAGACCGCGGTCGACGAGGCGCACTCGGCGAATCATCCCGTTGCCGCGCACGCCACGACAGCGGAAGGGATGCGCCGCGCGGTGCTCGCCGGCGTTGACACGATCGAGCACGGCTACGGCGGGACGGACGAGGTGTTCAAGCTGATGGCGCAGCACGGCGTGGCGTACCTCCCGACGCTGACCGCCGAGGAGGCGTATTCGGAGTACTTCAGCGGATACAAACGCGGGACGAAGCCGTACACCGCGTCGATGGACAACGCGATCCGCGCGTTCAAGCTCGCGATGGAGGACGGCGTCACGATCGGCGACGGCAGCGACGTCGGCGTGTTCACGCACGGCGACAACTGGCGCGAGCTGGAGTGGATGGTGCGGGAGGGGATGACGCCGGCGCAGGCGCTGATGGCCGCAACCTCGGTCGACGCCAAGATCCTCCGCCAGCAGGATCATCTCGGCCGCGTCGCCGCGGGGCTCGACGCCGATCTCATCGCGGTTCCCGGCGATCCGACGAGCGACATCACCACGATCGAGCATGTAGCGTTCGTGATGAAGGGCGGGCGGATCTACGTCCAGCCGGGCAAACCTTGACGTAGCGGCGGCGTCTAAGCCGGCAACATGGCGCGACGCGTCACTCTCTTCGTCATGCTCGTCCTTGCGACGGCGGCGAGCGCATCCGAGGAACTGGCCGGCCTGTGGTCGGCGAAGAAGCGGTTCGGGCCGGACGCCCATGGAACTCTCATCGTTTTGCGCAGCGGCGGGCGGTATACGGCGGACCTGTCGGGCCAGCGAGTCGCCGTCACGGCCACAAAAAGTGTGCTGGCATTCTCGCTGCCGGATCGCGGCGGAGACTTCCGCGGCAAGCTCGATCGGCGCGGCGTGATTTCCGGCCACTGGTTCCGGTACGGGACCGCGGTCAATGGCGCGGACAAGGCGGCCCGGTCAGCGCGTCGCTGGTCGTTCTGACGCCGGACGGCGCGAATCGATGGCGCGGAACGGTCGATCCGAGCGAAGACACGTTCACGTTCTACCTCTTCCTTCAGAAGCGTGACGACGGCTCATTCTCGGCGCTGCTGCGCAATCCTGAGTTCGATGTCGGCTCGCAACAGGGCGTCGGGCGGCTCGTCCGCGATGGAAACAAACTACGCCTGATCGGAGTGCGTGGTGGGAAGGAGCGGGACGTCGCCACGGGAACCTACGAGGCCGAGAACGGCGTGCTCACGCTCGATTTTCCGAACCGCGGAGGCCATTACGATTTCCAGCGTGGCTCAGAGGAGAGCGGCTTCTATCCGCGAGGGAAGCATCCCGGCCGGTACGTCTATCGGCCACCGGTGGCACTCGACGACGGCTGGCCTGTGTCGACCCTCGACGCGGTTGGAATGGACCGCCCCACGATCGAGAAGCTCGTGCAGCGCATCGTCGACATGCCGATGGAGACGCCGGACATGCCGCAGTACCACGGCCTCGTCATCGCGCGTCATGGCAAGCTCGTTCTGGAGGAGTACTTCCATGACGATCGCCGC
>DASYSN010000190.1:0-2230 GCA_036003305.1 Thermoanaerobaculia bacterium | reverse complement strand
TCGCGCGCGAACTCGATCGTGGCGCACTGCATGCCGAGGCAGATGCCGAAATACGGGATCTTCTTCTCGCGCGCGTAGCGAATCGCGCGCAGCTTCCCTTCCACGCCGCGCGCGCCGAAGCCGGGGCCGACCAGAATGCCGTCGACGCTCGCGAGCTCGCCGTGGTAGCCCTCCTCCTCGAGCGACTCCGAGTCGATGTAGATGATCCGCACCTTCACGTTGTTCGCGATCCCGCCATGCTGCAGCGCTTCGTTGAGCGACTTGTACGAGTCGCCGAACTCCACGTACTTCCCGACGAAGCCGATCCGCACTTCGTCCTCGGGATGCCGCATCTTGCGGACGATCTCCTCCCACTTCGAGAGATTGCCGCTCTCCTCGTGCGGGAGGTGCAGCTTGTCGAGCAGGATCTCGTCGAGGCCTTCACGTGAGAACGCCAGCGGCACCTGGTAGATGAACTCGACGTCGAGCGCCGGGATGACCGCGTCGTCCTCGACGTTGCAGAAGAGGGCGATCTTCTTCTTCATATCGTCGGGAATCGCGTGCTCGCTGCGGCACAGGAGGATGTCGGGCTGGATGCCGATCTCGCGCAGCTCCTTGACCGAGTGCTGCGTCGGCTTCGTCTTCAGCTCCTCCGACGCCTTGATGTACGGCACCAGCGTGAGGTGGACATTGATCGCGTTGCCGCGGCCGATCTCCTGCCGGAACTGGCGGATCGCCTCGAGGAAGGGGAGCGACTCGATGTCGCCGACCGTGCCGCCGATCTCGACGATGACCACGTCGACGTTCTCGCTGACGTCGCGGATGCACTTCTTGATCTCGTCGGTGATGTGCGGGATGACCTGCACCGTTTTGCCGAGATAGTCGCCGCGGCGTTCCTTCTCGATCACCTTCAGATAGATGCGTCCGGTCGTCCAGTTGTTGCGCCGCGACGCGCGCATCGACGTGAAGCGCTCGTAGTGGCCGAGGTCGAGGTCGGTCTCTGCGCCGTCATCCGTGACGAAGACTTCGCCGTGCTGGAACGGCGACATCGTGCCGGGGTCGACGTTCACGTACGGATCGAACTTCTGCAGCGTGACCTTGAAGCCGCGCGCTTCGAGCAGGGCGCCGATCGATGCCGCGGCGATCCCCTTGCCCAGCCCACTCACGACGCCGCCGGTGACGAAAATGTACTTGGTGCTCATCGCGCTCTCCTCTTTCTTCACAAATGCACGAACAGGGCACAACGTGCCTCATCAGGATTTCCGAGATTTTTTGTGGGGAGACTTGTGGAGAGTGCGGCTGGCGAAGCGAGTCTTGTGAGCCAAAGGCTCACTGAATCTCCCGAATGTCAGGCTTGTTTCGCAAGTTCGCTCTCAACCCTTGCCACATCCTCGGGACGGTCGACGCCCAAGTGCGGCTTGTCTGTCTGGACAACACGGATTTTAAAACCGTTCTGCAGCGCGCGCAATTGTTCGAGCGATTCTGCCCGCTCCAGTGACGACGGCGGCAGCATCGCCAGCGCGCGGAGGACGGCCGCGCGGTAGCCGTAGAGTCCGATGTGCCGTTGCGCTATCAACCTCGATCCAAAGGGGATGGGGGCGCGGGAGAAGTAGAGCGCGTCGCCGTCGACCGCCGTCACCACCTTGACCACGTCGCGCGAGAGGAACTCCTCCTCCGTCTCGATCGGGCAGGAGAGCGTGGCCATGTCGGTCCCGGTCATCTCGAGCGTCACGAAAATCTTGTCGACCGACGTCACGTCGATCAGCGGCTCGTCGCCCTGGACATTGACGACGTATTCATACGGCTCGTCGAAGAACGAGAGCGACGCTGCGATGCGATCCGTCCCCGACTGATGATCGCCCGGCGGCATCACCACGCGGCCGCCGAACGAGCGGACATGATCGGCGATCCGGTCGTCGTCCGTGGCGACGAAGACGGCGCTCGCGCGCTGCGACTGCGCCGCGCGCTCGTACACGCGTTGGATGAGCGAGACGCCGGAGATCAGCGCGAGCGGCTTGCCGGGGAAGCGCGTCGATGCGTATCGTGCGGGGATGACGATGACTCCGGCCACGGCGGCCGATTCTATCCCGCGTGCCGACCGCCAACTTCTGGTGCGGTTGACGATCGTCATCATCCTCGGCTTTCTCTTCGTCGCCGCGTTCGCGCGGTTGAACCTCGTCTACGGCCGCAAGTTCTTTGACGTCAGCGGGCCGGCGCGCTGGATCTGGCCGAACGTCGACATCAGCCAGGA
>DASYSN010000189.1:0-3092 GCA_036003305.1 Thermoanaerobaculia bacterium | reverse complement strand
GGACGCGGAGAAGAAGGCCGGCGAGTCGGCCCGCGGCAAGGTGCTGCTCGCCACCGTAAAAGGCGACGTCCACGACATCGGCAAGAACATCGTCGGCGTGGTCCTCGGCTGCAACAACTACGAGGTCCTCGACCTCGGCGTGATGGTCTCCGCCGACAAGATTCTCGACACCGCGGTGAAGGAGAACGTCGACATCATCGGCCTCTCCGGCCTCATCACGCCGTCGCTCGACGAGATGGTGCACGTGGCGCGCGAGATGGAGCGCCGCGCCATCGGCAAGCCGCTCCTCATCGGCGGCGCCACGACGTCGAAGCTGCACACCGCGGTGAAGATCGCGCCACGCTACAGCGAGGCAACCGTGCACGTGCTCGACGCCTCGCGCGCCGTCGGCGTCGTCTCGTCGCTCCTCAGCAACGAAAAACGCCCGGAGCTGGTGCGCGCGACGAGCGAAGAGTACGCGCGCCTGCGCGAAGGGCAGAAGACGCGCGAGGTCGCGATGCTGCCGTTCGCCGAAGCACGCCGGCGGCGACCGTCGATCTCGTTCGGCAAAATCGAAAAGCCCTCCATCCTCGGCGTTCACGTGCTCGACGACGTGCCGCTGTCGGAGATCGAGCCGTTCATCGACTGGACGCCCTTCTTCGCCACCTGGGAGCTGCGCGGGCGTTTCCCGCAGATCCTCGACGAGCCGCGCGCGAAGGAGCTGTACGACGACGCGCGCGAGCTGCTCCGCGAGATCATCGAAAAGCGGCTGCTCCGCGCCCGCGCCGTCTACGGCATCTGGCGCGCGCGCCGGAACGGCGACGACATCGAGCTGACCGACGCCGGCACGACGATCCACACGCTTCGCCAGCAGCAGGAGACCACGACCGGGCAGAATCTCGCCCTCGCCGATTTCGTGAATGAGAGCGACGACTACATCGGCGGCTTCGCCGTGACGGCCGGCATCGGCGTCGACGACCTCGTCGCCCGCTTCCAGCGCGATCACGACGACTACAACTCGATCATGACCAAGGCGCTCGCGGACAGGCTGGCCGAGGCACTCGCGGAGAAACTGCACCGCGACGTGCGGCGCGGCTGGTACGCCGGCGACGAGAACCTCGGCCACGACGAACTGATCGCGGAGAAGTACCGCGGCATCCGTCCGGCACCGGGCTATCCCGCCGCACCCGATCACACGGAGAAGGGAACGCTCTTCGCGCTCCTCGGCGCCGAAAAGATCGGCATCCAACTGACGGAGTCATTCGCCATGTCGCCCGCCGCCTCGGTGAGCGGCTTCTACTTCGCGCACCCGCAGTCGCGCTACTTCGCGGTCGGCAAAATCGGCCGCGACCAGGTCGCCGACTACGCCGCGCGCAAGGGGATGACGGTCGAAGAGGTGGAACGCTGGCTCGCGCCCAACCTCGCGTACGAGCCCAGCGAAGCGGGCGTCGTGGCTACGACTGCGTGAGGGCGCGTCCCCCTCATCCGCCTTCGGCACCTTCTCCCCCGCTATCGCGGGGGCGAAGGGTACTCAAACATGAGTCTCGCGAGATCCATGTTCGAGCGGCCTTCTCCCCCGGTGACGGGGGAGAAGGTGCCGAAGGCGGATGAGGGGGTCGCGCCAGAATCGCGGTCAGCGAATCCCGCTGACCTGCCGGATCGCGACCGTCTGCAGGGCGCCCTCGGCGGTGTCGTAAACCGAGATCACGCGGATCGTCACCGGCTCATTGTTGCCGGTGACGTTCATGCCCGTGTTGATCGCGCCGACCGTGAATTCGGCGGCATCGCTCGCGCCCGGCGGCAGCGTGATGTTGAACGGGATGGTCGTCTCCCGCACGGTGTAGCCGCCGGCTTCACCGACGCTCGTCACCTGCACGCGCTTGAGCGTGATCGGAATCGACGCGCGGTTGGTCACCGACAGCCGGAAGCTCACCGGAATGCCGCCCGTCACGTACTCCGCCGCCCCCGGCATGGTGCTCGTCTGATCGAGACGCACCTCCGGATCGGGCACTTTGCTGCCCGCGGTGTGGTTCATCGAACAGGCAGCGAGGAGAAGAACGGCGGCGGCAACGGTGAGCTTCTTCATATTCGTCACTTGATGTAGTTGAGCATCTCTTTCGCGGTCGCGACGTCGTGGCCGGTCGGAGCGAGCTCGATGTACTTCTGCAGATTCGTCTTCGCCTCGGCGTTCTTGCCGGCTCGGACGTAGATCATCCCGAGCTCATAGTACGCGGGCGCGAACTTCTCGTCCGCGGCGATCGCCTGCTTGAGCAGCGGCTCGGCCTCGTTGTCCTTCTGCGAATTGATCAGCTTCGCCGCGTCGTTGAAGAGGACACTCGGATTCGCCGGCATCTTCTTCTTGTACTCGGCCGCCTTCGCGGTGTCGCCCGTCGCCGTGTACGAGTGGTAGAGAATCTCCGCCATCTCGACGTTGTCGGTGTCGTATTCGAGCGCCTTGTTCGCCGCGGCGATCGCCTTCGGATACTCCTTCTTGCGGAGATAGAGACCGGCGAGCGCCTCGTGGCCGGCGATCAGGTCCGGCTTCGCCGCGATTGCCTCTTCCATCTTCGCGATCGCTTCGTCGACCTTCCCCGCATTGGCGAGCTGCGCGCCTTCGTTGTACGCCGCGACGCCGGGATCGACCTTCGCGGGCGCCGCCGCCTTGGCCGTTTCACCGCCGGTGGGCTTCAGCTCGACGTCCTTCTTGTTCGGCTCACCGAGCTTCAGCTTGACGTCGGTGAACGACTCCGCGGTGTGGCCCGGCGCGGAGTAGACGATGTCGTACTTGATCGTGCCGTCGAGGACGAAGATGGCGTACGAGCCGTCCTTGTCGACCTTGTACTCCTGCTTGAACGAGCGGCCGGCGCCTTTGGCCGACGTCATGAGCACCGTCGCGCCGGCGATCGGCTCCTTCGTCACGGCGTCGACGACTTTTCCGTTGATGCGCGCCTCGCCGACCGCGAACAGATTGGCGGCCGTACCGAGCGCGACCAGCATCGTGAGCGCGAATGTTCTCCGCATGATGTTTCTCCTGTGGGTGTGTCTCGAATTCAGAACGAATCGTTGCAAAACACCATTCCGGAGGGCCGTGACCGCGGACACACGTCTTCGGG
>DASYSN010000188.1:0-2275 GCA_036003305.1 Thermoanaerobaculia bacterium | reverse complement strand
TCGGCGTGGTTGTAGGTCAGCAGCAGGACGGTGACGCGGGGGGACGTCAAGCGCGGAGGACCTCACGTTGCGAGAGAACCCCCCGGACCGCCTCGGCATCGCGCAACGCGGTGCGAATGATCGAAGCGATGACTTCGACGTCGTCGCGGCTGACGGACTCGCCGTTCGGGAGACAAATGACCCGGCCGGTGAGCCGCTCGGTCGCCGGAAGGGCTCCGGCATATTGGGGATAGCGCGTCTTGAACGGCTCGAGCATGTGGCAACCGGGATGGAAATAGCGGCGCGCCCGCACCTGCTCGGCCCAGAGAACCGCATGAAGCTCGTCTCGCGTCAGGCCCGCCAGCGGCTCGTCGACTTCCATGACAACGTACTGGTAGTTGTTCCGCTCCCCCGGGTCGTATTGCGTGAACGTGATGCCCGGCAGGTCCGAAAGCGCTTGCCCGAATGCGTGATAGTTGCGCTCGTTGATCGCGCGGAAGTGCGGCTCGGCGTCGAGCGACGTCAGCCCCATCGCGGCAGCGGGCTCCGACATCTTGCCGTTCAGCCCCAGCTCCTCGGTATGGTCGTAGTCGGAAAAGCCGAAGTTCCGCATCAGCCGGAGCGACTCGGCGAGATCGGAGTCGTTCGTCGTGATCGCGCCTCCCTCGAACGAGTTCACATACTTCGTCGCATGGAAGCTGAACACCTCGGCTGCGCCGAACTGGCCGATGGGACGGCCGCCCGCCGTACAACCGAACGCGTGCGCGGCATCGAAGAGAAGCCGGATCTTCGCCGCCGCGGCGAGGCTTTGAAGCGCTTCGATGTCGCACGCCCTGCCCCACACGTGCACGCCCACGATTCCGCTGGTTCGCGGGCCGATGAGACGTTCGGCGGCGTACGGGTCGATATTGTGCGTTCGCGGATCGATATCGCAGAACACCGGCGTGATTCCCGCCCACTCGAGCACACCTGCCGTTCCGACGAATGTGAACGAAGGAACGATGACTTCGCCGCTGAGTCCGAGCGCGCGGCAGAGGAGGAGCAACCCCACCGTCGCACTCGTCACGGCGACGCAATGTTGGGTGGCGGTCCATGCGGCGATCCGCCGCTCGAGCTCCTGGACGTACGGGCCGTCATTCGTCAACCAGCGGCGGTCGAGGAGGTCGTCGAGCCGCTCGCGCAGCCGCGCGCGGTCGCCGATGTTCGGCCGGCCGACGTGTTTCGGCTCAGCGAATGCGGGCCGTCCCGTGAAGACCGCAAGCTCTGTGAAGTTCTGCGGAATCAACGATTTAGTATAACTCGCCGATACGCGGGAAAGTATCCGCTCGTGTCGCTCGGATCGACTCCGCCGCGCTCGCAAAGAAGGGCATAGGCACGCTCATCGAAAATCTGCGTGATGGCGCGAATCGGGCGCTTCTCAGCGCGAAAGCGCTCTTTCGCGTGGGCCACCGCATCGCCGGGCCGCACTCCGGCACCAAGGTTCAGAAGAGGGATTCCTGCACCGGCGAATTCGGTGATCGAGTGCCACACGAGTGCAGTCGACAGCTCGCGGCCGGCCGGGGTCGCAACGTTGAGAAGCGCGTCGACGCAGTACGGCGTCACGCCGAAGAGGTAGACCGCCTCGAGCCGGCCGGCCGATTCGGCGCCGACGATCCGGACATTCTCCTGCTCGCAGAAAAACCGCAATGTCGCCTCGGAGTATCGAGCGGAAGGAGCGGCCTGAATCCGGTCGAGGTAAGCAGGGTACTGCTCGACGAGAAAGGCGGTAAGCCGCTCGCGATCGTCGACGAACCTGTTCCCGCTCTTCTCCCACTTGACCCACTGCCGCTTCCGGCTGCGGTCGATGCCGGCCCAGAGGCGCTCGATACCGATGGTGAGATCGAGGATGTAGACCCAGTTGATCACACGCGTATCGGGCGCAAATTCGTCGAGCTCGAAAACCGGGTTGTTCGCGACGTATGCGGAGACCCAACCACGCGCCACGGCAAACGACGTCCACGAATCCCAGAATCGATCCGGGAATCGCGTCGCCGTGAAACCGCCGAATCCGGGAGCGCTGGCGGCGTCGACGAATTCGGCTGCCGGCCGTTCGAGAAGCGGACAGACGACTCGCGCGTTCGCGGATTCGCAAACGTAGAGTCCTGCGGGCAAGTCCGAGGTGCGGCGCATCGCCTCCGCGTTTTCCCACGTGTGGCCAAAGCCGTGCGGAAGCCCCGAGAGCGCGGCCCTCCACTCGTCGCGGGCGTCGAGCGGAATCAGTCGCTGGTGCAAATCGCCGCTCATCGTTCTTCAGCCG
>DASYSN010000187.1:0-9543 GCA_036003305.1 Thermoanaerobaculia bacterium | reverse complement strand
AGGAGACGTTGAGCGCAACGCGCCGCGGACCGGTCGCCATCGAGCGATTCTAATCGTGCTCTTCGTGTAGCGCAGGCTTGCGCTACACGGAGATCCAGCCGCCGCCGAGACAGAGATCACCGTCGTAGAAGACGACCGCCTGTCCCGGTGCAACGCCGCGTAGCTTCTGCGCGAAGACGACGCGCGCGCGGCTGTCCGCTTTAGGAGAATCCAGCGGCGTGATCGTCGCCGCGACGTCCGCCATTCGCGAGCGGACGCGCGCCTGCGCCTCGATCGGACCTGCCGGCACTTTGCCGCTGATCCAGTGCACCCGCTCCGCGAGCAGCTCCGCGCGCTCCAGCTTCGAGGCGGGACCGATCGTGACGCGTTTGGTGAACGGATTGACGTCGATGACGTACATCCGCTCGCTCGCGCCGCCGACGTCGATGCCGCGCCGCTGGCCGATCGTGAAGTGGTAGTAGCCGTCGTGCGCGCCGACGACGTTGCCGTCGCTGTCGACGATCTCTCCCGCGCCGTCGCCGGGCGTGATCCCCGCCTCCTGCTCGACGATCGCCGCATAGCTGTCGGTCTGCGGCACGAAGCAGATTTCGTATGACTCTTTCTTACGCGCAACGACGAGACCGCCCTTCTCCGCGATGTCCCGCACCTCGGGCTTCGTCAGCTCGCCGAGCGGGAACAGCGCTTCCGCGAGCTGTGCCTGTGAGAGCTCGAAGAGAAAATACGTCTGGTCCTTCGCGAGGTCCCGCGCCTTGCGGAGCTCGAACGTGCCGCCGTTCGATACGACGCGCGCGTAGTGGCCGGTCGCGATTTTCTCGGCGCCGATGGCGAGCGCCTTTTTGTGGAACAGGTCGAACTTCACGTGCGTGTTGCAGAGCACGCACGGGCTCGGCGTCAGACCCCTGAGGTAGCTCTGCACGAATGGCGTGATGACCTTGTCGTGAAAGTCGCCCTCCAGGTTCAGCGTGAAGTGCGGGATGCCGAGCTTCCACGCCACGCGCTTCGCGTCGGTGAGGTCGTCGATGGTGCAGCAGCCGCCGTACGTCGTGTCCGCGTTCGTGAGGTTGTCGTACATCTGCATCGACAGTCCGACAACGTCGTGTCCGGCGGACTGAAGAATGTACGCGGCCGTCGACGAATCGACGCCGCCCGACATGGCTACCGCGATTTTCACGTCCGGTTGATGAATAGCAGATGCGGCTAGGGCATAATTCCAGCGCTGTAGCCGTGAGTATCGCTGAACAAATCGGGACGCAGGCGCGTGTGCTGGTCGTGGATGACGACTCCGCCATCCGCCGGATGATCGTCGCTGCGCTCCGCCGCGAAGGCTACAGTTTCCTCGAGGCGGCGAATGGCAGAGACGCGCTCGATCTCATGCACGAGGAACATCCGGACGTCGTCGTGCTCGACCTGATGATGCCGATCCTCTCCGGATGGGACGTCCTCCGCGAGCGCGCCCATGACGCCGCGATGCGCAAAATCCCGGTGATCATCGTCAGCGCGAATCGCGACCCCGAGATCGCGACCGCCGTCAACGCCGGCATCTGCGCCTTCCTGCCGAAGCCGTTCGACATCGCCGCGCTCAGCGCGCTCGTGCGCAGCTGTATCCCGGCCCGCTAGAACGGCGCGCTCTTCTCCTGGGCGTCGAGGACGGCGATGGCGGCCATGTTCACGATGTCGTTGACGTCGACGCCGCGCTGAAGGACGTGCACCGGCTTCGCGAGGCCCTGGAGAATCGGGCCGATCGCTTCGGCGCCGCCGAGGCGCCAGAGGAGCTTGTAGGCGGCGTTCGCGGCGTCGAGGCTCGGGAAGACGAGCACGTTCGCGTCACCCTGAATGACGCTCCACGGGTACTCCTCCTGCGCGACCTCGGGGAACACGGCGGTATCCGCCTGCATCTCCCCTTCGATGATGAGGTCCGGCCGGCGCTGTTTCACGAGCGCCACCGCGTCCTTCACCTTGTCCGACTCGGGATGCTTCGTCGAACCGAAGTTCGAGAACGACACCATCGCGACGCGCGGCTCGAGATTGAAACGCCGCGCCGTCTCGGCGGTCGCGATCGCGATCTCGGCGAGCTGCTCGGCGTCGGGATTGATGTTCACGGTCGTATCGGCGAGCACCAGCATCCGGCCGTGGAACATCAGCAGGTACGCGCCGCTGACGTGCTTCACGCCCGGCCGCGTCTTGATGATCTGCAGCGCGGGCCGGATCGTCGCCGGGTAGTAGGCGCGGAGGCCGGCGACGGCGCCGTCGGCGTCGCCGCACTCGACCATCATCATCGCGAAGTAGTTGCGCGAGTTGAGGATTCGCGCCGCGTCGGCGAATGTGATGCCGTGGCGCCGGCGCATGTCCGCGAACTTCTGCGCATACCGCGTGAAGTCGGGTGACGTCGCGATGTCGATGGTCGTGATCTTCGACTCGTCGATGTTGTACTTCTGCAGCAGTGCGGCGATTTTCTCGCGGCGCACCAGCAGAATCGGATGCGCGATGTGCTCGTCGATGAGCAACTTCGCCGCGCGGATGATCTTTTCCTGCTCCCCCTCGGGGAAGACGATGCGCTTCGGCTCGCGCTTGGCGCGATCGAAGATGAGCTGCATGACGCCGCGCGAGCGGCCGAGGAGATTCTCGAGGCGGCGGCGATAGGCGTCGTAGTCGGTGATCGGCGCCTGCGCCACGCCCGTTTCGGCGGCGGCACGCGCGACGGCCACCGGCACGTTGAGGAGTACGCGGTAGTCGAACGGCTTCGGAATCAGGTACTCGCGGCCGAAGACGAAGCGCTGTTTGCCGTACGCCTTCAGCACGGAGTCGGGGACGTCTTCTTTCGCGAGATTCGCCAGCGCTTGCGAGGCGGCCAGCTTCATCTCCTCGTTGATGGCGGTCGCTCGGCAGTCGAGCGCGCCGCGGAAGATGAACGGGAAGCCGAGGACGTTGTTGACCTGGTTCGGGTAGTCGCTGCGGCCGGTCGCCATGATGAGGTCGTCGCGCGCGGACACCGCCTCTTCGTACCCGATCTCGGGATCGGGATTCGCCATCGCGAATACGATCGGGTCCTTCGCCATGCTGCGGATCATGTCCTGCGTAACGATTCCGCCGACCGAAAGGCCCACGAAGACGTCGGCGCCTTTGATCGCGTCGGCGAGAGTGCGCGCCGCCGTGTCGGCTGCGAACTCCTCTTTGTACGGCGTCATGTCGTCTTTGCGGCCTTTGTAGATGACGCCGTGACGGTCCGTGAGGATGACGTTTTCTTTGCTGAGGCCGAGCTTGAGGTAGAGGCGGAGGCACGCCATCGCCGCGGCGCCCGCGCCGCTGATGACGATCCGCACCTGGCCGATCTTCTTCCCCGCCACCTCGAGCGCGTTGATCAGCGCGGCGGCGGAGATGATCGCGGTGCCGTGCTGGTCGTCGTGGAAGACGGGGATGTTCATCTCCGCCTTCAGCCGTTCCTCGATCTCGAAGCACTCCGGCGCCGCGATGTCTTCGAGGTTGATGCCGCCGAAGGTCGGCTCCATCATCTTCACGGCCTGGATGAACGCCTCGGTGTCGCGCGTCGCGAGCTCGATGTCGAAGACGTCGATGTCGGCGAAGCGCTTGAAGAGAACGGCTTTCCCTTCCATGACCGGCTTGCCGGCGTCGGGGCCGATGTTGCCGAGGCCGAGGACGGCGGTGCCGTTGGAGATTACGGCGACGAGGTTCCCTTTGTTCGTGTACTTGTAGACGTCGCTCGGCGTCTTCGCGATCTCGAGGCACGGCACCGCGACGCCGGGCGTGTACGCGAGTGAAAGATCGCGTTGCGTGGCCGTCGGCTTGGTGGGAACGACTTCGGTCTTTCCGGGACGCGGGCTCAGGTGGTATTCGAGTGCGTCATCGCGGTTGTTGTCGGCCATAGGCGCGCGAGTCTACCAAAAGGAAAACGGCCGTCCCGGACGGCCGTTCGCACGTCGCCGAGTGACGGACGACACACCTAATCGACGCCGTCAGGCGCGTGTGCCACGCGGCAGAGCGGACAGAGAGGAAGTCGAACGTCGGTCGTGAAGCCGCAGTGGCCGCAGACGTAGAACGTCTTCGGGCTTTTCAGCTCGTCGATGTTGTGCATGGCGCCGTTGCAGAGGTTCGCATGCTCGGTCTCGACGTCGCGCGTGGTGTCGAACAACGTCGCCATCTCTTCATCGCGCGCCGTGGTGCAGGTGTCGCAGGCCTCCTTGTACGTAAAATCGCGCTCCGTCTGCTCGGCGCTCGCTGCGGTGCGCAGGTTGTCACGTGTCGAGCCGACGCTCGGCGCGGTCGCCGTCTCGTTTGACGGCTCGACGCCGCGGCTCCGCATCGCGGCCTCGAATCGGGCGAGATGGATACGCTCCGCCTTCGCGCACGCGCGGAAGAGGGCGGCCGCACCGGGATAGCCTTCCTGGTCCGCCTTGACCGCAAAGGCATCGTAACGGGTCGCCGCCGCCTTTTCGCCGTAAACGGCGCTCGTGAGCGCCTTACGAACGAACGGAGCGAGCGGCTTGTCCGCGCGAGCAACCCCGCGGCGAAAAACAGCGTAAGGATCGGGAGCTTCCTCATACAAGTCACCTCCGTCGATGAGGTAAGCCCCGGAAGCGCGCCGTGACGGATCGCGCGTCACGGTGTCGAGTGAGGCGTCGCGATGTACCAGAGATTCCCCTCGGTATCGACGACTCCGCCGACGCGCTGTCCGTACGGCTGATCGCTGGGCGGAAAGAGCGTCGTCGCGCCAGCGTCGAGCGCGCGCTGGTAGATGCGATCGGCGTCGCCGGCGAATAGGTGCATCGCGGCGGGCATCGGCTGCCAGTCGCCATGCGCGCTCGCGATTTCGATTGCCGAGTCGCCGATGACGAACGTCGCGTAGGTCACGGTCCCCTGCGGCGACATCATGAGCTCCTTCTCGGTGGCTCCGAACGCCGTCTTCAGAAACTCGATGAACTCCGTCGCGCGCCTGGCGTGGAAGAACGGCGTGATCGAGCGGAAGCCCTCGGGCCGGATCTCCTTGCCGTGCGTGGCGATGTACCAGTAGTTCCCCATCGGATCCTCGATGCCTGCCTCACGGTCACCATACGGCTGATCCATCGGGGCGTGGAGCGTCCGCGCGCCGGCGGCTACCGCCTTCTCGTACACTGCGTCAGCGTCTTCGACGTAGAGGTGCAGCTCGAACCGGCGCGCGTCGGCGGCGTTGACGACGTCTCCCAACTCGATCCGCGAGTCGCCGATCAGAATCTGCGAGTGCATGATCTTCCCGGGATCATCCGGCCGCGGATGCCGCTCCTCCACCTTCGCGCCAAATGCCCGCTCTAGGAACTCGATCAACTTCGCGGCGCCTTCGCCGGCGAGATAGGGCGTCACGGTATGCAGCCCTTCCGGAATGCGCACGTCACTTGCGGTAGTCATGGGCAAAATCCTCTCTTTCAGTTCGCGTTTGAATTGCGGATCAGGCAGACCGCGCAGATCGGCGGCGACGAGCGCCAGCATCGCGAGCTCCGGTTCAGCGATGTCGCGCCGCACCTCCCCCGCGAGGATTGCGTCGATCGCTTCGTCGAGACGTTCGATCAGGTCGATCTCAGCCATTGATCATCTGAGTCCGCAGCGTCTGCAGACCCCTCCACTGAAGCTGTTTGACGGCACCCTCGCTGCGTCCCATCTCCCGCGCGATCTCGCGAATCGTCTTCTCTTCGCCGAAGCGCATGACGATCACGCGCCGCTGATCGGCCGGAAGGCGGTCGACGCTCCGGAAGAGCATCGCGCGTTGCTCGACGTCTTCACTGCTCGATTCCGGCGACGCGTCAGGCAATGGCCGCGATTTACGCCGGAAATGGTCGGCGATCGCGTTTGCCGCAATGCGATACAGCCAGGCCGCGAACGGAGCGCCGCGCCACTCGAAGCGGCTCAGGTTCGCGAGCGCGTTCTGGAAGACGTCGGCCGTGATGTCCTGGGCGTCGCTGCGGTCGACGACCCGGCGCAACACATACGCGTACACCCGATCGAAGTGTTCGTCGTACAGCTCGGCGAAACGGCTTGGATCCGCCTTCGCCGCCTCGATACGCCGCTGCTCGTCCTCCATCCCGGTCAATTAAAACCGGGATGGAGGCGAAAAGTTACGGTGGAAGACGAGATGTCGCCGCTCCGCGGCTCATGTGGGTTAGGCCCGTTTCCCCAGCGCTTACGCGCTGGGCTAATGATGTGTCGCCGCTCCGCGGCTTGTCGCGCGCGCCATACATAAAACAAAAGCGGCGCCCGAAGGCGCCGCTCGGAATCTCCGATGAGGAGGAACTACACCGCGCGGCGTTTGCGGGGGGCGGGACGCGGGGTGCTTTCGGCGCGGACCGGCTCCTCGGCGCGGGCGGCTCGCGAGGCGGGGCCGCTGATGTCGCGCTTGCGGCCGGTCATGTGGTTCCAGGCGACCGCGACCGCGGGGACGATCGTGACGGTGGAGTAGGTTCCGGCGAGGACGCCGACGAGAAGGATCCAGGCGAACTCGTGGATCACCTTGCCGCCGAAGAGCAGCAGGGCGATGAGGACGATGACGACCGATCCGGAGGTGAGGATCGTTCGCGACAGCGTCTGGTTCATCGCGTGATTGAGCTGCTCCTCGAGCGTCGCCTTCGTCTTCGTCTTGCGGCGGTTCTCGCGGACGCGGTCGTACATGACGACCGTGTCGTTGATCGAGTAACCGACGATCAGCAGCAAGGCGGCGACGATGTTCAGCGAGACCTCGCCGTTGATCATGCCGAGGAACGCGATCGAGACGCAGACGTCGTGGATGATGCAGACGATCGCCGACGCTCCGAACATCACGTCGAAGCGCAGCCAGAGGTAGACGCCCATGGCGAGCATCGAGAGCACGATCGCCCAGAGCGCCTTGCTCTGGAGCTCTTTGCCGACCTGCGGGCCGACCGTCTCCTGATTGAGGACGTTGAACGTTCCGACGAACGACTTATCGCGCAGCGTTTGCGCGATCGACGGCGTCACGCCGGGAGCGGCGAGCGCCTGATCGACCGACTTGAAGATGCCGAGCTCCGAGCGCCGGTTGATGATGTTCTGGGCGATGTTGAAGTAGTACTGGCGCGCCGCGTCATTCGTCCCGCGCTTGTCGGGATCGGCTTGGAAGAGGACGTCCGTGATCGGGTCGCGGCCATGGAAGTTGAGATCGAGCTTCCCGCTGGCCGATTCCGGATTCAGGTCGTGCGTCAGCTTCGCGACGGTCTGGCCCGCATAGTCGCCTTCCTGCTTCTGCTGCGGGAGGCGGATGAGGACCGCGTTGTCGGCCGGCTTGCCGTACTGCTGGATGGAGGCGTCCTTGAGCTCGCCCCGGAGACGGTCCAGAGGAACCGCGTCACGGAAACGAAGAACGATGTTCGCGCCGCCGGCGAAGTCGATGCCCCAGTTGATCCCCTGCTTCATGTAGAAGCCGAGGCCGGCCAGGACGAAGAGGATCGAGAAAGCGACGGCGTGGAAGCGCCACTTGATGAAGTTGTAATTGGTGTTCGTAAAGAGCTGCATGGTGTCTTTCCTTGCCGCCTAGATGCTGATCGTCGTCGGGCGATTCTCAGCTTTGTAATGGACGTCGAAGATCACGCGCGAAACGAAGAACGCCGTGAACACCGACGCGGCCAAACCGATGAGGAGCGTGACGGCGAATCCCTTGATCGGGCCCGTTCCGAACTGGAAGAGGAAGAGCGCCGAGATGATCGTCGTCATGTGGGTGTCAATGATGGTGCCGAAGGCGCGCGCGAAGCCCTGCTCGATCGAGGCGCGAACGGTCTTCCCTTCGCGCAGCTCCTCGCGGATGCGCTCGAACACGAGCACGTTCGAGTCGACCGCCATGCCCAGCGTCAGGATGATGCCGGCGATGCCGGGCAGCGTGAGCGTCGCCTTGAAGTACGCCATCATGCCGAGAAGGATGATGAGATTGAGCAGCAGCGCGACGACCGCATTGATGCCGGCGCCGCGGTAATAGACGATCATCGCCACGATCAGCGCGATGAAGCCGATGATCGAGGCGAGCACGCCCGCGTGGATGGAGTCGCGGCCGAGCGACGGCCCGACGGTGCGCTCCTCCAGCGTCGTGAGCGACGCCGGGAGCGATCCGCTGCGGAGGATGAGCGAGAGGTCCGACGCCTGCTGGGGCGTGAACGTCCCCTCGATGACGCCCTGATCCTCGATGCGGCTCTTGACGACCGGCGCCGACTGGATCTTGTTGTCGAGGACGATGGCGATCTTTTTGCCGACGTTCGCTCCGGTGAAGTCGCCGAACTTGCGAGCGCCGTCGGGCGTGAACGACATCCCGATCACCGGTTCGCCGAGGCGGCCCTTCTGCACGCGCGACGTCTTGAGGTCGCGGCCGGTAACCGGAACGGTCTTGCGGACGGCGAGGTACTCGGTGCCGACCGCCTGTCCGAGCTCGTTCTCGCGAGTCGACGGAAGAACGTCGACATCGTTGCGGAGATTCGCGGGGACGGAGTTGAGGGCTGTCTGCGGATCCGATCCGGCGCTCCCTTCGACGAGGCGGAACTGGAGCTGCGCAGTCGTCTTGATGATGTCCTTCACGCGGGCCGGATCGTCGACGCCCGGGAGCTGGATGACGATGCGGTATCCACTCTCCGGCGCGATGTACGGCTCGGTGACGCCGAGGGCGTTGATGCGGTTGTCGATCGTCTCGACCGCATGCGTGACCGTGTCGCGCTCGATCTGAGTGACCACCGCCGGCTTCATCTTGAACTCGAGAGCGCCTTCCGTGGTCGTGTTGACGTCCCACTCGCCCTTGTAGTCGGCGATGACGCGGTCATACGCGCTGGCGCCCACTCCGGCCGGCGGAGCGGCCTGGAAGGTCGAGTCGTTGACGCGGTGCGTGACCGGCGCCGGCAACGTGTTCTTCGTCGCCTGCGACTTCAACGCTTCCATCGCCTGGTCGGTCTCGAGCCGGACGGCGTCGCCGACGTTCACACGCATCACCAGGTGCGTGCCTCCCTTGAGGTCCAATCCTCGGCGGATCGGTTCAGGGTTGCTCTTCGTCGGGATGATCGCGACCGTGAAGATCACGAGGATCGCGACGATGAGTCCCACTTTCCAAAGCAGATTTCCTCTCAACATGTCCTCCGGAGCAAAACGCGGTGCGCTACTCGCCCTCGCCGGCCTGGATGCTGGCGATGGCGCTCCGCGCAACCTTGACTTTCACGTTCTCGGCAATCTTGAGGTAGACAACGTCGGCCTCAACACCCTGAATCGTCCCGTAAATCCCGCCGCTCGTAACGATGCGATCCCCCTTCTTGAGGGAGCTCAGCATTTGTTCCGTTTTCTTCCGTTGCCGGTTGGCCGGTGCGATGACCAGGAAGTAGAAGACGAGCGCGATCGCGAGGATCGGCACCACACCGAGGAAGTTCGAGAGCAGACTGTTGCTGCTGGCCTGAAGCAGAGCAAGCGTATTCATAATGTTGTTTGTTTCGATAGGAAGGAGTCGCGGAAAGACCCCAGCGAATTGGACCCGATAGCTTGCCGGATGCCCCGCATCAAGTCAAGGTAGAACGAGACATTGTGGAT
>DASYSN010000186.1:0-6116 GCA_036003305.1 Thermoanaerobaculia bacterium | reverse complement strand
GACTGCGCGCGCGAGGTGAGGCCCTCCATCCGATAGAGATCGCCGAGGGAGATCATCGCCTCGACGTGGTTCGGATCGACGGAGAGCGCCTTCTGGTAACTGACGGCGGCATCGCGGCGCCACTTCGGATTGCGCTCCTGGCACGAGGCGAGGAGAAACCACGCGTCGGCCATCTCCGGCGCGAACTCGACGGCCTGCTTCAGGAGCACGATCGCGCCGTAGTAATCGCCGCCGACGGTCAGCTCCCGCGCGCGGTTGAAGTTGTGCTGCGCGATCGAGCGCTGCGTCAGCTTCTGCTGGATCGAACCTTCGCCGATGGTCGCGCGCCGCGCCGCCGGCTGCGACAGCATCTTGTCGTACTCGCCGCGCTGCGTCAGGTCTTTGAGGACGTTCACCGCCTCGTCGATCCGGCGGTGAATCGCCATCACGGCTTCGCGCACGATTGGCGGATAGGTCGCCGGATCGTACTGTTTCTTCATCGCCTCGGCCGCCGAGAGGATTTGCGTGCGGGTGACTGCGCGCGGAACGTCGAGTACGCGGTAGTGATCCATCGACGCCATCTGACGTGACAGCCCGACAGCGCGCAGCGAGCGGTGATCCGAGGAGCCGATGGCGGCGAGCAGCTCGAGGTCGCGCTGCATGTCGTCGTAGTCGGGTGTTGCAGCCCCGGCCATCGGACGTGACTTCGAGACGTCGACGACCTGGAACACGCCGAGGGCGAGGAGACCGATGACCACCTTGGCGGCGGCGACGGAATCGGGAGCGCGCTTCAGGAATGTCTCGATGGTCGCCGGCTCGGCGAGCGACGACGCGATGGTTCGCTCCGCATCCGAGAGCGCGATGCTGTCGATGCTGAACCGGCTGTTGCGCGCCGGCTCGATTTCGCGTTTGAGATCGCCGAGGGAGCGGCGAAGGAGGAGGCCGTTCGTGATCGAGCGGACGCCTTCGAGAATCAGCGACCCGGTCGATTGCAGGAACACCCGCCGGTCGGGCTCGATCGCCTCCTCCTCGCTGAAAACCGCCGTTCCCTCGTCCAGCGAGAAGAACGGGATGAACAGCGCCGTCAGCCATTCTCGAAGCAGCGTTTGACGTGCGGAGAGGTCGAGCGTACCTGTTTCATGGAAACGAGCCACCGCGTTGACCGGATCGTCGCCCGAGATGTCGGCCGCGCGCTCCCGGGTGACCGCGCCTCGCCGAAGAAGGAATTGCGACAGCGTGTCTTCCTGAGCGGGCGGGATGATGAGGACGAGCTCTCCCTGTGACCAGAACAGAACGTTTCGCTGCGAGGAGCGGATGACCGTGAGGGAACCGCTCCTGCGGTTTTGCAGAATGTCGCCCGCGATCACCGCGAACGGTGTGATCTCGATCCGCTCCAGACTCACGCGTTTTTTCTCAGGGCGTTTGCTTTTAACACACTTCGGTGTCAGAGGAATGGGAGGTGGCATGAAATGGGCTCGACATGCAGTTACGCCTGTGAAATGCGGCACCTTTCGGGGCGCAATTCGAGTGCTACGATGATCAAAATGAAGAACCTGCTTCTCCTGGCGGCTGCCGCCATGCTGGTCGCGAGTGCTGCGGCGGCCCAGGAGTTCCATAACGAGCCTTCCCTTTTCATCGAGGCGAAGCTGGCGGCGTCCGATGGGCACTTCGACGAAGCGCTCAGCCTGATGGACAAAGTCGTCGCCTCCAGTCCCAACGACCCGGTATTGCTGTTCGAGCGTGCGTCGATGCTGATCGACGCGGGTAAGATGGACAAGGGCGAAGCCGAGCTCCGCAAGGTGGTCTCGCTCAAGCCCGACTTCTACGACGCGCAGCGCCTCCTCGGGCGCATGCTCCTCGACCGCGCCGGCAACGACGCGGCCAAGATCAACGACGCGCTGGAGCACCTCCGCGCCGCGTTCAAGATCTATCCCGACGATCTTCCGACCGGAATGGCGGTCACGCAGATCTACCTCTCGACCGGACGTCCGGCCGAGGCGGAGAAAGTGCTCGCCACGATGCTGGAGCGCGCTCCCGATCAGCGCGCGCTCAACTTCACGTACGCGCAGGTGCTGACGAAGCTCGGGCGCGGCGACGAGTCGAAGCAATACCTCGAGCGCGCCGTCGAGATCGACCCGACGTTCGGCCCGGCGATCATGCAGCTGGTCGACATCTATCAGAAGGAGAACGACTTCACGAAGGCGGCCGAGCTGCTGCAGCCGCTCATCTCCGAAGATCCGCTGAATCTCGACCTCCAGCGGCAGCAGGGGTTCTTCTACCTTCGCGCCGGTAACGCCGAGAAGGCGCGCGCGCTGTTCAAGCAGATCTCGGACGCCGATCCGAAAGACGCGCGCACCAGGTTCTACCTCGCCGAGGCGCTGAGCGATCTCGAACAGTACGACGAGGCGCAGAAGATCTATCGCGCGCTCCTCGAACAGACGCCGGAAGACGTCGACGTGCTGGCGAGCTTCGGCATGGCGCAGGTGGCGCAGCGGAAGCTCGACGACGCGTCGAAGACGTTCCACACGCTCCTCAACGTCAAGGACCTTCCCGACAACCTGAAAGTGCTCGCGAACACGCAGCTCGCCTACATCGAGCTGCTGCGGAACAACTACGGCGCCGCGCTGGAGATGGTCCGCCCGCTTCTGATCTTCAACGACAAGCCGAACGCGCAGGCGATCAACATCGGCCTCGAGGCGCTTCGCAAGGAGAAGAAGTACAACGAGGCGGTCGCGTTCCTGCAGCCGCTGGTCGACCACTACGCGTCCGATCCGTTCGTGAACGCGCGCTACGTCGAGATGCTCGCCCGCGCCGGCGACGCGCAGAAGGCGCAGCAGGCGGCGGCGACGCAGGCGAAGTTCGGGCCGAAGAACACGGTCGCGACGGCCGAGGCGCTGATCCAGGCGGAGGACTACAAGGACGCCGTCACCCTCGTGAAGGACGCCATCAAGTCGAAGCCGGATGACCTCGACCTCCAGTTCGCACTCGGCTCGGCGTACGAGCGCGGGGGCGACAAGAAAGCCGCGGAAGACGTTTTCCTCGGCATCCTGCGGGCGCATCCCGACAACGCGCAGACGCTCAACTACCTCGGCTACATGTGGGCCGAGAACGGTGTGAACCTCGACCGCGCGACCGAGATGATCAACAAGGCGGTCGCCGCCGAGCCGCGGAACGGCGCGTTCGTCGATTCGCTCGGCTGGGTCTACTTCCAGAAAGGCAACCTCGATCTCGCCGAGAAGTACCTCAACGACGCGGCGCATCTCCTGCCCCGCGACGCCACGGTCCACGAGCACCTCGGCGACGTCTTCGCGAAGCGCGGCAACTACACCCGCGCTCTCGACCTCTACCGCGCCGCGCTCAAGCTCGAGCCGGAGGCGAAGGACGAGGCGAAGCTGAAGTCCAAGATCGCCGAGCTCGAGAAGCAGTCGCAGAGTGCGCAGCGGCGTTAGTTTTCTCGTCGCCTTTCTCGTGCTCGGCTGCGCTTCCACACGCTCCGTGCACGAGGCGCCGTTCGTGGCGGGGACGCCGCTCGATCAGGTGCACGCGGTGCGCGAGCTGATGCGGGTGCGCGCGACGCATGGCGAGCGGACGGAGTCGTTCAAGGCGCAGCTCCTCGTGGAGCCGAAGACGAACCGCGTCGAGCTGACGGCGTACACGCCGCTCGGCACTTCGGCGGCGACCCTGTATGCCGAGGGGGATCAGGTCACCTTTCTGAACCACATCGCGCAGACGCAGTGGAGCGGACGGGCCTCGGACGTCGCGCTCTTCGGCGGCATCGCGCCGGCCGAGTGGGCGACGAAGATCGTGAACGGCCAGACGACGATCACCCGCGGAAACGACAGCGTCGAGATCACACCGCTGCAGGTCGTCTCGACCGACGCATCGCCGCAGCCGCCGTCGATCCCGCGCGAGTATCGCTGTTGCGTGGCGCCGGCGCTGTGATTCAGGTTCCGTCGTACGCGAAGATCAACTGGTCGCTGCGTGTGACCGGCAAGCGCGCCGACGGTTTTCACGATCTCGAAACGGTCTTCCAGCTCATCTCGCTGCACGACACCCTGACGTTCACCGAATCCGACCGCCTCGTCGTCACCTGCGACGACCGGACGATCCCGACCGACGAGCGCAACCTCGTGGTCAAAGCGGCGCGCGCGCTCGGCGTCGACCGCGTGGCGATCCACATCGAGAAGCGGATCCCGTCGGGTGGGGGACTGGGCGGCGGATCGTCGAACGCAGCGGCGACGCTGATTGCGCTGTCGAAGATGTTCAATATCGACCGTCCGCTCGAGCCGATCGCCCTGCAGCTTGGATCGGACGTCCCGTTCTTCTTCGTCGGCGGAACGGCCTACGCGACGGGAAGGGGCGAGGTGATCACGCCGCTGCCCGACGCACCGAAGCTCCCGCTGCTGCTGGTCCTGCCGAGGCACCGCGTGTCGACCGCGGAAGCGTTCCGAGCGCTCACGCACTTTTCGCCGGCGCTCGGAATCGACGCGTACAGTGACATGTCAAAATTCACCAACGACTTCGAGGAGCCGGTCTTCGCGCGTTTCCCGCAACTGCGCGAAATCAAAGCGAAGCTCTACGACTCCGGCGCGCAGTGGGCGGCGATGAGCGGCTCGGGCTCGACGATCGTCGGCGCGTTCGCGGACGTCAGCTCGCGCGACGCCGCAAGGTCCGCTTTTCAGGATGTGCGAACCGAGACGGCCGCGGTGCTTGGCGGAGCGACTCGAGCCTAGTCTCGATGGCGAGCCACGCGCGCGCGATCGCCTTCTTGTCGTGGCGCATGTTGTACGCGTAGTTCGCGCCGAAGAAGACGGCGTTGATCTCGAACGCGATCTGCGCGGCGTCGACGTCCTGAGGCAGGTGGCCCTCGTCCTTCGCGAGCCGCACCGCCTTCTCGATCGCGCCGACCCACTCGTCCATCGTCTTCTGGATCGCGTCGCGCACGGGGCCGCTGCGGCTGTCGAACTCGAATGACGCGGCGGCGAAGAAGCATCCGCCGGAGAAGACGTTCCGCGCGATGTAGTCGAGCCACGAGCGGCAGATCGCGACCAGGCGCGGATATCCACGCTCCGCGTCGAGTGCCGGCTTGAACACTTCGCCGAAAAATCGTTGCCTCGCGATCTCAATCGTTGCGAGCTGCAACTCCTCCTTCGAGCCGAAATGCGCGAAGAGGCCGCTCTTCGACATCTGCAGCTCCTCGGCGAGCCGCCCGATGGTCAGCCCTTCGAGCCCTTCGGCCGACGCGAGGTCGGCCGCTCGCTCCAGGATCGCGCTGCGCGTCTTGAGGCCCTTCATGCGTAGTTGTGCAGCGCCTTGAGCAGCGTCGACTGCTTCTCGAGGAATGCCGAGCTCCAGGTCGCGGGGCGCCGGCGCACCGGATCGAGCATCGTGGCCGTCCGCTCGCCGCGCGCGTGCGCGACGCGGCCGTCCGCGCTCGAACAGGTGAAGCCGTAGGTGCAGGTCGTAGCGTCGATCGAGTCGAGCCAGACATCGATGCGCAGCTCGCCCGCCGCCGTGACCGGATCGAGGAACTCGACCTGCAGGTCGCGGACGACGTTGACTTCGGTCGCTGCGCGCGTGTGGAACGTGTCCACCGCCGTCTCGATATGCGACGTCAGCCGTTCGCTGGAGAGGCGGCCCTCGGCGTTCAGCTCATCGAGGAACACGGGACTGAAGAAGACGAAGCGGGGGGTGAGGCCATCGTCGAGGAGAGTGTCGAACATGTCATGCTCCTTATGTCCATGTGCAAAATAGCACGAACGTTCGTTTATTGCAACCTTCTGTCACTGGTGCTCCTCGCCCAGACCCCCGCCGCACATTGGCGAACGATCACCACGCCGCACTTTCGCGTCCACTATCCGCGCGAGTACCAGGCGTGGACCGAGCGCGCCGTCTCGCATCTGGAATCAATCCGCGACGCCGTCGCGAAGGAGACCGGCTACTCGGCGCGGCAGAAGACCGACGTCCTCGTCATGAATCCGTATGCCGCGCCGAACGGCGAGACGCTGCCGCTGCTCGACACGCCGCGGATCGTTCTCTTCACCGAGCCGCCCGCGCCGCAGGATCCGATCGGCGAGTACGGCGACTGGACCGATCTGCTGATCACGCACGAGATGACGCACCTCGAACACCTCTTG
>DASYSN010000185.1:0-4462 GCA_036003305.1 Thermoanaerobaculia bacterium | reverse complement strand
TATCTGCCGAAGGACAAACCGATCGTCACGTACTGCACGTGACCCAACGAAGAATCGAGCGCCGGTGCGGCGCTAAAGCTCGAACAGGCAGGAATCAAGAACGTCTCCGCTCTCCTCGGCGGTCTCGATGAGTGGCAGCGCCGAGGGTATCCGATCGAGAGCGGGATCCCCGCTAAACAGTAGTGCTTAGGGCTTAGTGCGTAGTGCTTAGGAGGCGGAACTAAGCACTACGCACTAAGCCCTACGCACCAAGCACTCGGCAATCATCGGAGGAACGATGCAGGTCGCAGTCGAGAAAAACTTGTTCGCCTCCCGCATGTCCCACCTCGGCAGCGAGAACGCGTTCAAGATCGGGCCGTACATCCGCGAGGTCGAGGCGCGCGGGGAGCGCGTCATCAAGTGCAACATTGGTGAGCCCGATTTCCCGCTGCCGAAGCACATCGCCGAGGCAGTGAAGCAGGCGATCGACGACGACCAGACGCACTACGTCGACCCGCAAGGCATCGAGCCGCTGCGCCGCGCGGTCGCGAAGCAGATCAGCGACACGCGGGGGATCGCCGTCACGCCCGATCGCGTCGTCGTCTTCCCCGGCGCGAAGCCGCCGATCGGATTCGCGCAGCACGCGTACTGCGATCCGTTCGACGAAGTCGTCTACCCGAGTCCCGGCTTTCCGATCTACGAGTCGTTCACCCGCTACGTCGGTGCGGTTCCTCTCGCGCTGCACCTCCGGGAAGAGAACGGTTTCGCATGCGGCGGCGACGAGCTCGCGCCGCTCCTCAGCAACCGCACGAAGCTCGTCTACCTCAACTTCCCGTCGAATCCGACCGGCGGCGTCGCCAGCGCGGCGCAGCTCGCCGACCTCGCGCGCGTCCTTCGCGACCGCCTGCCCGAGGGCGCCCGCGTCTACTCGGACGAGGTCTACGAAGCGATCCTCTTCGACGGCGAGCAGCATCGCTCCATCGCGTCGTTCCCCGGCATGGCGGAGCGGACGATCATCGTCTCCGGCGTCTCGAAGACGTATTCGTGGACCGGCGGCCGCCTCGGTTGGGCGGTCTTCCCGACGGTCGAGGAAGCGCAGACGTTCAAGAACCTGAACATCAACTACTACTCGTGCGTCCCCGGCTACAACCAGCTCGGCGCGAAGGTCGCGATCGAGTCGCCCGAGAGCCCGCGCGAGATCGCGCGCATGGTCGCCGCGTTCCAGCAGCGGAGGGATGTCATCGTCCGCGCGCTCAATGAAATCGACGGGATCACCTGCACCACGCCGAAAGGGGCCTTCTACCTCTTCCCGAACATCTCCGGGGTCGTCCGGTCGGTCGGCGCGCTCGAGGCACACGCGGCACTGCCACCGTCGACGCGCGTCCGCACGACGCCCGCGACCCTGTTCCAGCTCTTCCTCCTCTTCCGTTATGGCGTCGCGACACTCGACCGCAAGTCGTTCGGCGTGATCGGAAGCGAAGGGAAGCACTACCTCCGGATGTCGATCGCCACCTCGCTCGACGAACTCGAGCAGGCGGTCGTGCGCATCGCTGCCGCCGCCAGTGACCGCGCCGGATTCGGTAGGTTCGTTGATGAAGGAGAACACCTGACGTGATTCGGGATCCGGCAACCGGCATCCGACCTGAGCTTCTAATGCCGGATGCCGGATGCCGGATGCCGAACGCCCAACGTGGAGAAAACACATGACTCACACCTTCGGCCCCCGCCGCGCCACCTGGACGACCGTCGGCGACGTCCCGCCGCTCAGCGAGCACGATCTCGCGCAATTCGAGAAGCTCGACGCCGTCTATCGCACGCTCTGCGCGATGCTCTACAACTACGTGCCGCAATCGGGACACCCCGGCGGCTCGATCTCCTCGGGGCGTTTGGTCGAGGCGCTCCTCTTCGACGCGATGAATTACGACATCGCCGCGCCCGAGCGCGAAGACGCCGACGTCCTCTCCTACGCCGCCGGCCACAAGGCGCTCGGCCTCTACGCGATGTACGCGCTGCGCAATGAGCTCGTCCGGATCGCGGCGCCGCACCTTCTCCCTTCGATTCACGATCAGCTTCGTTTCGAAGACCTTCTCGGATTCCGCCGCAATCCCGACAACGACACGCCGCTCTTCCACGATCTCGAGTCGAAGGCGCTCGACGGCCACCCGACGCCCGCCACGCCGTTCGTGAAGCTCTCGACCGGCGCTTCCGGCGTCGGCATGGCGAGCTCTCTCGGTCTAGCTGCAGCGATGGCCGACTGGTTCGGCGACGGCGCGCCGTCCGTCCACATCGTCGAAGGCGAAGGCGGCCTCACGCCGGGACGTGTCGCCGAGGCGATGGCGTTCGCAGGGACGGCATCGCTGAGGAACGTGGTCGTCCACGTCGATTGGAACCAGTCGTCGATCGACTCCGACCGCGTCACGCGGGAAGGCGAGACCACCGGCGATTACGTCCAATGGGATCCGTGCGAGCTGTTCTACCTCCACGACTGGAACGTCATCCATGTCCCCGACGGCTTCGACTTCGCGCGCGTCATCGCTGCGCAACGCCGCGCGCTCGCGATCGACAACGGCCAGCCGACCGCGATCGTCTATCGCACCACGAAAGGGTGGCAGTACGGGATCGAAGGGCGCGCGTCCCACGGAGCCGGCCACAAACTCTGCTCCGCCGGATTCTTCGCCGCGCTGCCGATCGCGAACGAACTCGAGCTGCCGCGCTGCGGCGAGACCACGCGCTGCAACAACGGCAGCGATGCAGGCATCGTGGAGGAGTGCTTCTGGTCGGCGCTGCAGTCGATTCGGACTCTCCTCGAACGCGATCAGGAGCTGACGCGCTTTTTCGCCGGGCGGATCGGCGTCGCGCGCGAACGGCTCGACGTGCAGCAGCGGACGCCGCGCGCGAACGCGCCGGCGATCGACGACCTCTACGCGCTTGCGTCGATCGCGACGCTTCCGCGCGAGCTCGAACTGATCGCGGGAACGGAGACCACGCTCCGCGGCCAGCTCGGAAAAGCGATCGGCTTCCTCAACAAGTTCTCCTCCGGCTCGGTCTTCATCGCGGCCGCCGATCTCCTCGGCTCTACGAGCATCAACGAAGGAGCGAAGGAGTTCACCTCCGGGTACTTCAACGCGATCGCGAACCGTGACTCGCGCACGCTCTCGACCGGCGGCATCTGTGAGGATGCGATGAGCGGCATCCTCGCCGGGATCTCCGCGTTCGGACACCACCTCGGCGTCGGCGCGTCCTACGGCGCGTTCATCGCGCCCCTCGGACATATCGCGGCGCGGCTGCACGCGATCGGCAATCAGGCGCGCTTCGAGCACTCCGGCGCGCCTCCGCGGCCGATGATCCTCATCTGCGGTCACGCCGGTCTGAAGACCGGCGAAGACGGGCCGACGCACGCCGACCCGCAGCCGCTGCAGCTCCTGCAGGAGAACTTTCCCGCCGGCTCATGCATCACGCTGACGCCGTGGGAACCGAATGAGATCTGGCCGCTGCTCTCAGCCGCCCTGACGCGCCGGCCGTCGGTGATCGCGCCGTTCGTCACCCGTCCCAACGAGCTGGTCCTCGATCGCGAAGCGCTCCGGCTCGCGCCGGCGAGCGACGCCGCGCAGGGCCTCTATCTCCTGCGCAAAGCGCGCGGCCATCGCGACGGCACCATCGTCCTCCAGGAATCGGGCGTCGCCTACGCGTTCGTCACCGACGCGCTGCCGCTGCTGGAACGCGACGGGATCGAGCTCGATGTCTTCTACGTCGCGAGCGCCGAGCTGTTCGACCTCCTCCCGCCCGCCGACCGCAATCGCATCTACCCCGAAGAGCGCGCCCAGGAGGCGATCGGCATCACCGGCTTCACCCTCCCGACCATGTACCGCTGGATCGCCTCCGCCGCCGGCCGCGCCGCCACCATGCACCCCTACATGCACGGCCGCTACCCCGGCAGCGGCCAAGGCCACGCCGTCATCGCCGAAGCCGGGTTGGACGGTGTCAGCCAATACCAGGGGATCGTGCACTACCTGGAACAGAACCGCGTTTCGACCTTCCCCTAACGGCAGCCGCGGAGCGGCGTTATCTCGGTAGCCCAAGGCGTCAGCCTTGGGATCTTCGATCGTCTCCATGTGAGCCGCGGAGCGGCGACATTCGCATCCATCGATCGGAAAATGTCGCCGCTCCGCGGCTCGGTCGAGGGAAAGGCTTCATTTCCCAAGGCTGACGCCTTGGGCTACCGAGATACCGCCGCTCCGCGGCTGGCTGAACGTTCATTTCACGAGCACGATCGTGGATTTCACGAGCAACAACGTGATTTTCACGAGCAACAACGTGGATTTCACGAGTAACAACGTGGATTTCACGAGGAACAACGTGAATTTCACGAGGAACAACGTGGATTTCATGATGAACAACGTGAATTTCACGATGGTGCTCGTGGATTTCACGTTCCTCCATACAATCGTGACGTGAACCTCCTCCATCTGTTCGACTTATCCCT
>DASYSN010000184.1:0-6312 GCA_036003305.1 Thermoanaerobaculia bacterium | reverse complement strand
CGACACGAATGCCCGCGTCATCTACATCGGCACGTTCAGCAAGGTGATGTTCCCTTCGCTGCGTCTCGGCTATCTCGTCATCCCGCCCGACCTCGTGGAGCGCTTCACCGCGATGCGCCGGCTGATGGACCTCGGCCCCGCGCACACGACACAGGCGGTGATGGCCGACTTCATCCGCGAAGGCCACTTCTCGCGTCACATCCGCCGCATGCGTCCGATCTACGCGAACCGGCGACGGCTGCTCGCATCCGAGCTCGCTCTGCTTCTCGGCGACGCCGCGGCGATCACCGGCGACGAAGCGGGGATGCATCTCGCGTTGTTTCTCCCTGACGACGTCGACGACCAGGCGATCGCCGCCCGCGCCGCGCAACAGTCGCTGCATCTGTCAGCGCTGTCTGCGTCGTACATCGGCAACGCTCCGCGGCGCGGTTTGGTCCTCGGCTTCGGTAACACCCGCGAGTCGCAGATCTCTCCGGGCGTGAGGCAGATTGAGACTTTGCTGCGATAGGCACCGCCCCCTCATCCGCCTTCGGCACCTTCTCCCCCGTCACCGGGGGAGAAGGGCGCTCGTGGGGAAGATCTCGCGAGATTCTCAATCGAGCGCCCCTCATTCCAGCGATAGCGGGGGAGAAGGGCGCTCGTGGGGAAGATCTCGCGACGCCCCTGATCGAGTGCCCTTCGCCCCGCGAAAGCGGGGAGAAGGTGCCGAAGGCGGATGAGGGGCTGTGGCCCCGCGCTGGTCATGCCAATCGGCCGTGAAGTGGCTATTTGAGCGCAACGAGCCGGCGGTGAGAATCAAACAGCATGAAGGCTGTTCTCGTCATCCTCCTCCTCGCCACCCTCATCTCCGCCCAGCCCGCGCACGACGGCCAGCACGACTTCGACTTCGAGATCGGCACCTGGCATACGCATCTGAAGCGGCGGCTGCATCCGCTTACGGGATCGAATACGTGGGTAGAGATGAACGGGACGACGGTGGTGCGGAAGGTGTGGAACGGGAAGGCGAACCTGGTCGAGCTGACGGCGGACGGCGCGGGGAGCCACTTCGAGGGACTCAGCCTCCGTCTGTACAACCCGCAGTCACACCAGTGGACGCTCAACTTCTCGAACGCGGCCGACGGCACGCTCGCCACGCCGACCGTCGGCGAGTTCCGCAACGGCCGCGGCGAGTTTTACGACCAGGAGACGCTGGGCGGACGCGCGATCTTCGTCCGCTTTATCATCACCGTCGTGAGTCCGAGCTCGTGCCACTTCGAGCAGTCTTTCTCCGCGGACGGCGGAAAGACGTGGGAGGTCAATTGGATCGCCGACGATACGCGTATCAAGCCGTAGCACTTCTCGTTCTCCTCTCCGCGTGCGCGTCGACGACGGCGCCTTCGTTCCAACTCACGAGCAGCACGTTCGCAGCGGGAGCGGCCATGCCCGACACGGTCCTGCTCAATGGCCTCGACTGCCACGGCCCCAACGTGTCGCCGGAGCTGCGCTGGTCCGGCGCGCCGGCGGCGACGAAGTCGTACGCGCTGATCTGCGACGACTACGAAGCGCGCGGAGGCGACGGCTTCATTCACTGGGTCGCTTACAACATCCCGGCATCGACCACCGAATTGCCGGAGAACGCGGGCGCCGCGGAGCCCGACCTCGCGGGCGGCGGACGCCACGCCTACAACGACTTCCTGCGCCGCCGCTACGACGGCCCCTGCCCGCCTGAGGGTCCGCCGCATAAGTACCGCTTCACCGTCTACGCGCTCGACCTCCCGACGATCGACGACGCAGGCACGCCGATGACGTGGCGCAAGCTGCGCTTCATCATCCGCGGCCACATCCTCGGCCAGGCGTCGCTCATGGGGCTACGCGGACACTGACGCTACTTCAAGACGACGACTTTGCCGCTCTTGAGCTCGTAGTAGCCGACGACCACGGACACCTTCTTGTCCTGGATCGCTCTCCTGATGATCGGGCTGCGCTTCTGCAGATCGGTCACCGTGTAGAGAGCGTTCTCTTTCGCTCGGAAGGCCCAGCACTGGTCCTTCCGCTTCGGGTCGCGGCATTCCGGAGGATCCCCCTTGAATGACGCGTGAATCGTGTCGATGAGCGCGAGCAGATTGTGGTTGTCGGGATCCGGTTTGGGGCGCGGCTTCATCGCCTCTTCGACCGCGCCGCATTTCTCGTGCGCGAGGACGACGATGGACTGCGTCCACCCCTTGATGATCGCGTACTCGATGCTCGCGATCCCAAGGGAGTCGGTGACGTTGCCGGCCGAGCGGACGACGAAGATGTCGCCGAGGTTCTGCCTGAACACCAGCTCCGGCGGAACGCGGCTGTCGGAACAGGAGAGAACCGTGACTGCGGGTTTCTGTCCATTGGCCAACGCGCTGCGTAGCACGTCGAGTTTGTCGAACGTGACGTAACTCCCCTGAAACGCGCCGTTGCCCGCCTCGAGCTTCTTCCATTCAGGCGACGTCTGCGCAAACAGAGAGAGGGCACACGCGAGGGAAAGGACCAACGCTGCTCTTCGCATACTTACCTCCGGACCGATGGCGACAGTGTAACGCCGCGTTGCACTACGCCGGGACGGAGCCGCGCGTCAGTTCCGTCATCTTTCGGAGGAACTTCGACCACTCCACCGGCTTGGTGAAGTAGTCGTCGGCGCCGAAGGCGCGGGCGAGGTCGCGGTTGTCGGTGATCGAGACGACGACGATCGGGATGCTGGCGGTCGAGGCGTCGTTCTTGAGGCGGCGGAGGACTTCCATCCCCTCCATGACCGGCAGGATCAGATCGAGCGTGATCGCCATCGGCTGCATCGAGCGCGCGAGCCGCAACGCCTCCTCGCCGGAGCGCGCGCGGATCACGACGAAGCCCGCGGACAACAGATAGGCGCTCATCGCGTCGAACGCGTCGGCGTCGTCCTCCACGACGAGGATGCGATCGCCGGGCGGGACGACCGATCCATCCGGCTGCACGATCGGACTCGGAATCGTCGCGCCGGAGAAGCGCGACGGGAGCGTCACGCTGAACGTGCTCCCCTCGCCGAGGGCGCTCTCGACGTGGATCGACCCGCGCTGCAGCTCCACGAGGCGCTTCACGAGCGAAAGGCCGAGGCCCGTGCCGCCGAACTGCCGGTTGGTGGTCGAGTCAATCTGGCGGAACTCGTCGAAGATGACATCGAGATCGTTCGCGGCGATGCCGATCCCGCGGTCGATGACGCTGATCGTGACCGCGCCGTTCTCGCGCTCCGCGCGCACCGTCACGACGCTGCCGCTGCGCGAGAACTTCACGGCGTTCGACATCAGGTTGTAGAGAATCTGCTTGAGCTTCGCGTGGTCCGTCTCGATGTCGCCGACCGTCTCCGGCACGTCGATCTCGAACGTGACGTTCTTCCCCGCCGCCATCCCCCGCATCACCTGCGCCACGCTCTCGATGGCGGAGCGCACCGGGAACGTCTCCGGGAAAATCTCCATCTTCCCCGCCTCGACCTTCGACAGATCGAGGATGTCGTTGATGATCGAGAGGAGGTGCTGTCCGGAGCTGAGGATCGACTGCAGGAAGCCGAGGTACTTCGCGTCGATGCGGTCGTGGAGGCGCTCCGCGAGGATCTCCGAGAAGCCGATGATGGCGTTCATCGGCGTGCGAAGCTCATGCGACATGTTCGCCAGGAAGCGGCTCTTCGCCTGGTTCGCCTCCTCGGCCTGATGGTTCTTGATCTGCAGCTCGCGGAGCATCCGCGCCTTCGAGATCGCGGAGACGGCGTGCTCGCGGACGCGCGCGAGCCGCTGGATGTCGGCGCGCGTGAACGCGTTCTCGTCGGTGAAGTTGTCGAAGATGAAGAAGCCCTCGACGCGGCCGCCGAGCGTGACCTCCATCGCCAGCATCGACTTCGGCACCGGGAGATGCCGTACCTTCTCGCTGCCGGCGAGCCACCGGAAGTCCTTCTCCTTGATCAGGTACACGCCCTCTTCGAGCTGCTCCGCGTGCTGCGAGTACCGCCGCATCGCTTCCTCGGGAGACAGCGTCACGCCCTTGAACACGTCCGCCTCGTACCCGGCGGTGGCGACGATCTCCGTGCGGCGCGAGTCGTAGTCGATGCGGAGGAAGACGGCCTTCTCCGCGCTCGGGAAGAGCTTCATCCCCTGGTCCAGGATGGCGTGGAGGACGTTGTCGAGCACGACTTCGCGGTTGATGATCTCGACGATGTTGTCGAGCGTCTCGATCTCCTTCGCCTGCGCACGAATCTGTTCCGTGCGCGCGTTGACCTGCGCTTCGAGCGCGCGATTGCTGCTCTGCAGGTGGCGCACGCGGAAGCGGTTGATGAGGTGTCCGGCGATGGAGATGAGCGCGATGTATCCGAGGATCGCCCACCAGCGGAGCCAGATCGGCGGATGCACCGCGAAGCGGAACCGGAGCGGCGCGACCGACCAGACGCCGTCGCTGTTCGAGGCGCCGACTTCGAACGTGTAGTCCTTGTCGAAGAGGAACGCCGGGAGGTTGGTGTAGCGGATCTTGCTGTCCGTCTTCGGCGCCGACCACTCGCGGTCGTAGCCGTCGAGCCGCGTTCGATAGCGGACGCGCGACTCGTCGCTGTACGTGAGCGCGGCGTATTCGAGCGCCAGCTCGTTGCCGCTGCTCGTCTGCTGCAGCTCCACGCTCCGCAGCCGGACGACGGGCGGGAAGTTGTTCGCCTCGCGCAGCGACGGCGTGTAGACGGAGACACCGCTCGGCGTCGCGAAGTAGATGCGGCCGTCGCGCGCGATCGAAACCGGGCCGTACGCCCAAGCCTCGTCGTCGATCAGACCGTCGTCCTTCGCGACGCGTGAGACGATCCGCATCGCGTTCGGGTCGATCTCGACGAGGCCCGCGTTGTTGCTGACCCAGACCGATCCATTCGGCGCGGCCGCCATGCCGACGACGATGCCGCCGCCGAGCGTGGGGCGGAGGAAGGAGTGCTCGACCGTCAGCGCCGGCCGAGCGCCGGAACCGACGTTGAGGATGACCAGCCCGTCGCTCGTTCCGACCCACAGCCGGCCGCGATACCAGAGCAGCGAGCGCGTGGCGTTGGTCGGCGCTCCGGTCGCCTTCGTCCAGAGCGGCGCAAAGGTGAGCGGCGCGTGCGGCGACTTCGCATCGAACGGCGTCGTCGATCCGTACAAGCCGCTGTCCGCCGTCGCGACGTAAACGTAGCCGCGGTCGTCGAGCGCCACGCTCGTCGCGCCGGTCGGTGGAAGGCCGGCGCTCGTGCGGAAGAAGTACCACTGATCCCCGGCAACGGCGGTGACGCCGCCCGTACCAGCGAACCACATGGTGTCGCTGACGCGGCGCACGCAATAGACGATGCCGATCGGTTTGCCGGTCATCGCCGCTTCGTGGCCGTTGATGGTCAGCACGTTCGCGCCGCCGACGTCGCCGATCCAGAGCCTCCCCTTGGCATCCTCGGCGAGCGCGTAAACGGAATTGCTGTTCAGTCCATCGTGCATCGTGTAGACGCTGCGCGTCCCGTCCTTGTACAGCGCGGCGAGGCCCCCGCCAGTGCCGATCCAGGTGACGTTGTCCAGTGGAAGGACGGCGAATGCGCTCGGATCGGGAAGCGCGGGCGGCTCGCCCGCGTGCGACTGGCCGGTGTAAGCCTGGAAGGCCTCATAGTCGCGGCGCAGGCGCGACGCGCCGCCGTTCTGCGCGAACCAGAGGTTGCGCTCGTGGTCTTCGCAGACGTTCCAGAGCGTGTCGCCGAGGAGCCCGTTCGCGCGCGTGACCCGGAGACGCTTCGACGGATCGCGGAGATTGATGCGCACCGCGCCGTTGCCGAGGCTTGCAACCCATAGCGAGCCGCGCGACTCGAGCAACGTGACGATGCGTTCCTTCAGATCATGATTGATCACGTCGACGCGATCGCCCGCGTAGCGCCAGACGCTGCCGTCCATCCCGCCGGCCCACAGCGCCCCGTCGCTCGTCTGGCCGAACGTCGCCGCCTGCGACGGCCCGTTCGGAAGCGGATGCGATTTGCCGTCGGTGTCGAAGACAACCGAGCCACCGGTGGTGAACGAGACGGCGACGCTGCCATCGCGGCGCGGGAACATCGCCTCGATGGCATGATCGTCGATCGGACGCTGCGTGAGGCGGTTTCCCTCGAAGCGATAGCGGATGATCCCGCTCTGCGTTCCCGCCCAGACGGAGCCGTCATTCACCGCGATGAGGCAGTTGCGGCGGATGCGCATCGCCACCAGCGGCACGCCGCCGACTTTCGCGACGAATTGCACGCGCGTGCTGTCGTAGGCGTCGAGCGGTTGCGCCGAGACGACCAGTCCCGCCTCGGAGCCAATC
>DASYSN010000183.1:0-14126 GCA_036003305.1 Thermoanaerobaculia bacterium | reverse complement strand
GCCGCCGAAGACCGCGCCATCGCCGAAGCCCACCGCACCGGCGCCCGCCTTCTGATCCACGACACCGACCTCGTCTCCACCTACGTCTACGCCCGCCACTACTACTCCGCCGCCCCACCCTGGCTCGAAGCGATCCTTCCCTCGCGCCTCGCTCACCACTACGTCCTCCTCTCCCCCGACACCCCGTTCACCGTCGACGCCGTCCGCGACGCTACCGTCGACCGCGACGCCATACACGCCGCCATGGCCTCGACCCTTGACACGCTGGGCGCGCGGTACACGCGGGTGGGGGGCGGGTGGGAGGGGCGCCTCCAATGGGCACTCGCCACGATCGCAGATTCTGTGTAGCGTTCCGACTTGTCGGCTACCGATGAGAACACGCCCACGCGGAGCAAAGCGCAATTGAGATCGCCTCTATTAGGGATGGTGATCGATTACCCAAGCCAGATACGCTTTGGCTGACATGATCTCATTGAGTAGATTTGAGATCGCCGTGCGGGATACCTCTAGTGCGTGTGAAAGGTTGCCGCCCATGGAGTCGGGAAAAGTAGCCTGCGCGTGCCGAAGATCAGCAAGATCCGTCAACAGGTCGTTGAGTTGAGAGTTCGTGGCTCGAGCTCGTTCTACATGTTGGAGGACTCGTTCGTTACCTACTTGTGGGAGCACTTCTGGAGAAAGAAACCATTGCATTGCGCGCACCCAATGCCGCCAAACCTCGTGAAACTCGTCGCTGAGCGTTTCAGTCTCTAGCGCAAACTCTCGCGTGCTATCAGCTATCTCGCGGACGCTGGCACTGTACTCCTCAGCGGAGGAGCGTTGGCGCAGTTTCGGGAGCGCGACGGCTAGCCGACCAGTGTGATCTTGCGAAATATCGTCGAATCGCTTGAAAAAATGCTCAATGTGCTCGGCGGCCCAAGTCATGTCTGTCACCGCGGCCTCGGGCGTATAAGTCGGATTTGGTTTTGCTTCCGACCGAGCGGTGGCCACCCGCCTTACGAAATCGGCGACTGGATTTCCGAACCGTATACCTCCCTCGAGATGACGTTCCCCCGTTTCACGGAGGAGCGCACTTAGGCGTGGACCCTGCGAACGCGCACTGCCGTATTCGTGCACTGGGTACGATCGAATGTCGAATGGGAGTGTCTCAACATCCTCTGCGATCATAATCGTAGGCTTACCCAACGCATGCGCCACGCCCAATTCGTACATCACGTTTGCGTTGGTCTTCGTGATGTCCGCAATGATTAGATCGGCCTCGTCAATGCCAGACATGATCTTGGCAAGGATGTTTCTCTCGTCTAATCGCGTGTCGGCGCGAGTAACTTCGTAGTTGAGGAATGCTGGTTGGACGATGTCGCTGAACACTGAATTGAAAGAGTCAGCGAAGGGCATGATTACGAATGCCAGTGGGCGCGAGTGGGTCGGCATTCCGAGATCGTACGCCAAGTTGAAAGGGGGTCAGACCTTCGTGCTTCGGCCGTTGCTCCGGATATCTCCTCATCGCCGACTCAGTTCCGATATTCTCGCCGACCTCCACGCCATCCATACCGCCATGGCGTTAGCCTTAGACATGCTAGGCGCGCGCTACACGCGGCGGTGGGGGGGACGTCATATCCTGACTGGCCGAGGTAGAATTTGCTCGGATGCCGGAGATCAGCCGTTTCCTCGGAATCGTAATCGCAATGTACTTCGATGACCATCAACCGCCGCATTTTCACGCGCTGTACGGGGAACATGATGTGGCGATCGCGATCGAGGATGGCTCCGTCATCGTAGGCGAGTTCCCGAAGCGAGCTCTCGCGCATGTTCGAGAATGGAGAGAGTTGCACGTAGCGGAGCTAGAGGAGGACTGGAACCTCTCACGAAAGCGTTTGAAGCCGAAGAAGATTGACCCGTTGGAGTGATCGATGCCGCGAATCCTGGAAGCATGCTACGTCAGTGGTTACACCGTCCATCTCAAATTCAGCGATGGAGCCGAGGGGGATGTGGATTTGTCCGATCGTCTGTTCGGGCCGATTTTCGAGCCTCTGAAAGACATCGACGAGTTCAGGAAGGTGACGCTCGACGCCGACATCCGAACGATCGTCTGGCCCAACGGTGCCGATTTTGCGCCGGAGTTCTTGTACGAACGGCTGAAGGTAGTCGCATAGAACACCGCGGGCGCCGGATGACCGCATAGGGGTCAGGTCGAAAGTTGAAAGGCGAGAACGAAGTCATCCACACCGACCCTGAGATTCTCGCGGGCGAACCAGTATTCGTCGGGACACGGGTGCCACTGAAGAACCTCTTCGATTATTTGCAGGCGGGGGATTCGCTCGAGATGTTCCTCGACGCATTTCCTGACGTCACCAGAGAGCAAGCTGTGGCAGCGCTGGATCTCGCAAGACAGTGGTGACCGGACCTTCCGACATCCCGTCCGGCGCCTCGGACGCGGCGTCCGGAACCTCTGCCGGGCTTGTCAGCACCTCGGATATGCCTGTCCGAGGATTCGGACGTCGCGTCCGAAGCTTCCGCCACGGTGTCCGGCGCTTCCGACACGTCGTCCGGAACCTCTGCCGCGTGCGCCGTTGTTTCTGACGTCCGCGTACCAACCTCCGACATCCGCGGCGGTCATCGCGGCAAGTGCGGCGGTCATCGCGGCAAGTGCGGCGGTCATCGCGGCAGGTGTGGCGGTCATCGCGGCAGGTGCGGCGGTCATCGCGGTAAGTGCGGCGGCCATCGCGGCAAGTGCGGCGAACGTCGCGGTAAGTGCGGCGAGCGTCGCGGTAAGTGCGGCGAACGTCGCGGCAAGTGCGGCGAGCGTCGCGGCAAGTGCGGCGAACGTCGCGGCAAGTGCGGCGAGCTTCGCTACCGTGCAGCGAACGTCGCCACGCGTGCGGCGAGCGTCGTTTACCGTGCGGCGAGCTTCGCCACCGTGCGGCGAGCGTCGTTTACCGTGAGGCGGGCCTCGCCACCGTGCGGCGAGAGGCGTTTACCGTGCGGCGAGCCTCGCCACCGTGCGGCGAGCTTCGCCGCATCCTACCGCGGGATCATTCCGATCGACCGCAGCCACACCTCGACGAGCTTCGGCCACTCCGTGATCGGCGAGTCCGTCCGCCGCAGGCCGAAGGCGTGGCCGCCTTTCACGTACACGTGAAGCTCGGCGGGAACGCCGGCTTTTTTCAGCGCCGAGTAGTAGACGAGCGAGTTCTCCACGGGATCGACGGGATCATCCTCGGCTTGGAGGAGGAACGTCGGAGACGTGTTGCCGGTCACTCGGATGTGCGGGTTCAGTACGAAGTGTCGTTCGCGGATGGCCAGATGTCCCGGATAGAGAGCCACGGCGAAATCCGGGCGGGCGCTCACCTTGTCGGCGGCATCGACGGGCGCGTAGAGGCGCTCGTCGAATTGGTTGCTCAGGGCGGCAGCCATGTGTCCGCCGGCTGAGAAGCCGAGGACGCCGATCTTGTGCGGGTCGACGTGCCACCGCGCGGCCTGAGACCGCACCAGCCGGACCGTCCGCTGCGCGTCTTCGAGGGCCGTCGGACACTCTCGGTATGGTCCGACCTTCGCGCACGGCACGCGGTACTTCAGCAACACGCAAGTGATGCCCTTCGGCGTCAGCCAGTCACAGACGTCCGTCCCTTCGAGATCGATCGCCAGAACTTCGTAGCCGCCGCCGGGGAAGACGACGACCGCGGCGCCTGTATTCGCTCCTTCGGGCGAATAGACGGTCATCGTCGGCGTGGAGACTTTGTCGACGTAGATCCACGGTTTCCCGCCGACCAGGCGCACCTTGCCGCTATCCGTGACCGTTCCGGCGAACTCTGGGCCTTTCGCCGATCGTGCATCGGGAACGGCTCCGGGCCAGATCGGCAACTGCGTATGGCCGGGCGATGGCGTCCATCCGCCGACGGTCGCGGCGAAAACGGTCAGTAGAATCAACGATGCGCCTGAAATCATTCGGTCCAGACCTCAATCCGAATTCGTGACTGCGAACTCCGATCCTGATTTCACCGGTGGCCTCTCGAAGGCGGTCCGCGACCTTCGGAAGGTGGGAGATGCGGTCAGTCTGGCGCGAACTGATCGCCGCGTAATCACCGTTCGCGGCGTATAAAGGGCACGTGCGAAGAATCGGGGCATACCTCATCGTCTGGGGATGTGTAATCGCCGGTGCTGTCATATGGCGGTTCACTTATCTGCAGGGCACGAGCTCGGTTCACCGGCTCCGCCTGGCGGAGTTCGTCATGGTTGCCACGGCTGTCCTTTTCATGTCGGCGACGTTGTACGAGTCTCGACGGCTCGCAGTATTGGTCGGGGTCCGCGGTCGAGGTGTCAGTGGGTACCTGCGTGGATGGTTGAAAACCGTCGCAATCGAGATTGCGGCGAGCGACGACCAGGTGCCTCCCGAGGCCCTCCGCGAGTGGCTCAGATTTCGACGCTGGTCGGGCTATGCCTTCGCTTCGCTGATTGTGTGGATCCCGCTGCTGTTGTTCTGAAGTGATCGCAAGCGAATTTGATCCGCCAGCCCTCGCGACCGTCGGGCGTCCGTCCCCCACGCAAAGCCGTGAGTGCGGTCGAAAGGGCGGTTCCTACTGCGAATAGACCGTAAGGCGGACCCAATCGACGATCACGTCGTCTTCGAGGTAGACGTCCAACGGGGCATGAATTGGCTGGTGAGGCTTGCAGAGCAGTTGATTGAGCTTGACCGGATCCAAATTGATCACCAGCGTCGTTTCGGCCGGCGTTCCAGTCGGCCAGAGACGTCCGCTGGCGATCGTGCCGCCGCTTCCGAAGGGCGCGACGCCGATCGTGTAGTTGTCATTGGTGGGATCGCTGCCGCCGCACGGTTTCAGATGAATCTCGACCTTGGCGCCGCAGAAGTTACAACGCAGGCACGAAGGAATCGTGAAGGTGTCGCCAAAATGATGATTGCATCCGGGGGTGTCATATTGGCTCTTGCTCGCGCCGAGAATCGCCATCAGCGCCGTACTCGGCGTCGTCGGATCATCCGGTGGAGCGAAGGAGTCCATTTCGCCATGCAGATACGTAGTGGTGACCTTACACTTCCCGGCATCAGCGGTACAGTATGGTGCGTCAGCGGGTGCCGTGCAGTGCTCACCGCACGGGCATGGGAAATTCGCACACGGATTCCGTTGTGCAAACGCTGCCGTCGAAAGCAACAATAAAAGCAACGATACGAGAACGGCCTTCAGTGGCATTCGCATGGATCGCTCCTCTGTCAAGAAAGCTCGGCCGCGAGAGTGTTGGGGGATTCAGAAGCAATCTACGTTCGCCGATTCTCTGCGGCAAGTGGTAATTATGGAAGAGACGTGAGCTTCCCCTGAACGTCGGTTGAAACGGTTGGACCGCCGTGCTCACTACTGGTGTGAGGAGCACAGCAATGACGACATTACCTGATCCCACCGAGGGGGCCAGCCCAAACATCCGCCGCCTCACATGTTCCGAGCTCATCGCGCAGCAGAACCGGCAGCTCGCCGGCGAGTGTGCGCACAAGAAGAACCGCCTTTCCTGTCGTTGCAGCGGCTGCGAGAGCGATGGGCGCTACCCGGTCATCACTGGTCCGCTGGACGCGCCGCTGCTGAATACCGGTTACGACATCTCCACGGGCGGCGCGTTGTCGAGCGGGAGCGACGCTCAGTGGGAGGTCGGCAAGGGCACGACCGCCGGTCCGAGCAGCGTCTCGACGTGGATCAAGGCGTACATCGTGGTGAACCCGACTCTTCTTCCATCGCCTCCGGGCGCGTGGACGAATAGCCCGTTCGGCAACGCCGCGTGGATCTCGTTGTACAACAACGGACAGCAGGACCCGGGGAACCTCGACATCTACTACCGCTACCGCTTCAACCTCGCCTCGAGCGTCAATCCGGCGACGTTCGCGGTCACGATGCGGTTCTTCGCAGACAACCAGGTCGCCGACATCTGGGTGAACGGCGTCTCGCAACGGGGATTGCCAAACGGCAGCTCGATTCTTCCGCAGATCGGCTATCCGCCGACAAGCGGCGACGACTACGGCGCATCGGGCTTTGGGCCGAGGAGTGCCGTCACCATCACGCTCGACAACAGTTGGCAGCGCTGCGAGAACGAGATCGTCGTCCAGGTTCACACGAGCATTGGCTACACCGGCTTCCTCGCGCAGAACGACGTCGACGTCAAAGTCGACCTCGACGGCTGCGATTGCCACTGCGACTGCAAGCCGGTCGCGTTCCCCGAGATCACGCCGTGCATCGAAGTGAAGTGGGGCGACAGCGACTGCGACTGCCTCGAAACCGATGACGTCGAGGTGTTGTGCATCACGATCTGCAACTGCTATTCGAACGTCACGTTCGAGGACCTGAGCATTGCGCAGATCCTCGTGCTCGACGGCAGCGGCAGACCGGTGCCGAATCTGCCGGACGGTACGCCGTCCGTACAGGTCATTCCGTCCGGGCCGATCTGCTTCGACGACATCGGCCCCTGCGTCGATGGCCGTCCGACCTGCGTCTCGCGCGAGCTGGTCCTCTACACGCGTGGAGCGGTCGGCGGCCGGTACCGGCTCGTCTTCCGCGGTCTCTGCTTCAAGGTATGCCACGAATACGAAGCCGATCGCTGCTTCGTCATGGAGCTCTGCCGGGACTGAGCGCTCCCCCCGTTGCACGTGCGGCGCGCTTCGCCGCACGTGCAACAGAGATGGGGTAATGTCAGACCGTGCCGCCGAAGACCATCGACGCCTACATCGCCGCCGCTCCTGCCGAGGTGAGGCCGATCCTCGAGAAGATCCGGCAGACGATCGCCGCCGCGGCACCCGAGGCGCAGGAGGTCATCAGCTATCGGATACCGGCCTTTCGCGGGAAGGGCATCCTCGTCTACTTCGCCGCGTTCAAGCACCACATCGGTCTATACCCGCCGGTCAGCGGTGACGCGAAGCTCGAAAAGGACCTGGTGCGCTACGCCGGCCCGAAGGGCAACCTGAAGTTCCCGCTCGATGAGCCAATCCCGTACGCACTGATCAAGCGGATCGTTCGCCTGCGGGTGAAGCAGGATCGCACGAAGGCCGAACGTTGAAATCCGTCCTCGGAATCGCCGATCACTACGGTTCCTCGGAGTTCGTGACGATCGCTGTCGCCGACGGATCATTCACGCTCTTGAGCAGAGAGACCGTGCAGTTGATCGATCCGAAGCTGCCGTCTGCTCCCTACCATCACGAGGCGCTTCAGATGCCGCTCGAAGCGGCGGAGAGTTTGATCGCGAAAGTTCGTGCGTCGGTAACGGAACGCTCCCTTGCGGCGCTTTCGGAACAGATTGCAAAGTATGGAATCGGGGCGGTCGTCATCCAGAGCAGCCCGTACCCGGTGCTGCCCGACTCTCTCCGCGACATCCTCGCATCGTGGCAGCTCACGTGCGCCGCGGACGGGATGATGTACCGCGAGCTCCTCGCGACGTCCGCCGAGGTTCTCGGGCTCCAAGTCGAACGCTATCCGCGCAAGAGCGATCGCGTGGCCGCTGCCGCGAGTGCGCTGAAGATGTCGAAGGCCGAAGTCGCGGAGCTGTTGAAATCATTCGGCAGGCAGGCCGGCGCGCCATGGAGAAAAGAGCATCAGGAGGCAGCGGCCGGCGCCTTGGCGTTACTCGCGTGACCGCGAGGTATCCTCTTTACGCATGATTCGGGCGAGCATCGAGATCGATCGACCGCCGGGTGACGTCTTCGCGTATGTCGAGCAACTCGATCGGCATGGAGAGTGGCAGTCCGCGATCGTCTCTGCGCGAAAGGAGCCGCCCGGACCGACGCGGGTCGGAACTCGCAACATCGAGGTTCGCAAAGTGCCGGGAGGGCCGCGTGAGTTCGTGTCGGAGATCTTCGAATACGATCCGCCGCGGCGCATCGCTGCCCGCGGAGTCAGCAAGGGGCCGATCCGTCCGACGATCGTCATCACCATTGACCCGCTCGATGGTGGCACCCGGTCGCGGTACACGCTCGAGCTGACGCTCGAAGGCCGCGGTATCGGAAAGTTGTTCGCAATCTTCGCCCGGCGCGCAGCGCTGCGTCAGGTGCCGATCGACGAACAACGTCTGAAGGAGATCCTGGAGCATGAAAAAAGGTGAACAAGCCACCGGCGAGGCCGCATCCAAGCTGATCGACCAACGGATTCGCGATCTGGAGGGATGGCGCGGAGAGACGCTGGCGCGCATGCGGGCGCTGATCCTCGAGGCCGATTCCGAAATCGCCGAGGAGTGGAAGTGGGGCGGGCCGGTCTGGTCGCACGACGGGATCGTCTGCACGGGCGAGGCGTACAAGAACGTCGTGAAGCTGACGTTCGCGAAGGGCGCCAGCGTCCCCGATCCGAAGCACCTCTTCAACTCGAGTCTCGAAGGTGCCACGCGCCGGGCCATCGACATCAAAGAAGGGGAGAAGGTCGACGCGGCCGCGTTCAAGGCTCTGATCAAGGCGGCCGTGGCGAGGAACCGGAAGAAATGATGGGCCCTAGTGCCTCGCGCTGCGGCGGCGTGGATTCAGAGCGACGTCGACCACCAGCTGTGCGGTCAGCTCACCGCTCGTCGCGGTGATTGTGGCGTGTCCGAAACCTACCGCCGTGAGCTGGACCGCCGATGGAGCGCCGGCCGACGGATCGACTCGGACGACCGACGGATCGGACGACACGAGGCTGACGTCCATGGAGGCGGTGGCGCTCAAGGCGGCGTGCTCCGTCGCGCCGACGTTCAGGGTCATCGTCGGGTAGGGGAACCAGAGGGCCGGCGTCACCGGAATCACCACGTCGTCGTTCACGAGCGTGCAACTCGCCGTCCCTTTCTTCACCGTCACCGGCCCGAGCACCGGATCGGTCGACACGGTGAATGTCTTGTCCTTCTCGACGATCGTGTTGCCGAGGACCTGGATCTGACAGGTGCCGGCCGTCGCGCCCGGCTCGATGATCGCGGTGTTTCCCTGCAAGACGAAGTCGACGCCGGCACGCGCGCTGCCGTCATGCGGCACACACCAGGCGTAGACGCGGTCGCTGGCCGGTTTCGAGAGATGGAGCACGAACGTGACCGGATGCGGACCGTTTCCTTCGGGGATCGTGACGTCGTCGATCGTCAGTTCCGGTCCCGGCTCGTCTTCGACGACGTGGATCTTCGAAGTCGTCACCGGTCCCGCATCCATCACCGCTGCGCCGTCGCTCGTAACGCCGATGGAATGGTCGGAGTCGCCGGTGAAGACCGCGTCGTCCTGGACTCGATGGACGATCTGTTTCGTCGTCTCACCGGCGGCGAAGTCGACGTTCATCATCAGTGGCTCGAGGTTCCGAACGAACTCCGCGCCGTTCGGAAACGTCGAGTACTGGACGGTGAAAGGGCGCGCGGTGTCACCGCTCCGATCGAGCGTCACGGTCACGCTGCCGCCGTGCTCCGACACGGTGTATTCCGGCTGTGAGAAGCGGACATACGCCGGGGGATCGGCGCAGATGTAGGCAGAGCCGTGGATCCTGCCGGTGCCCGCATTGTTCGTGACATCGACGTTGACGGTGAAATTGCCGGCGACGGGAAAGACGTGATCGACCGCGCCGCTGCCGTAAACCGTCTGCGTCGGAGTTCCATCGCCGAAATTCCAGGTCAGCGTGTCGCAACTGTCGATCACGTACGGCGGAAGACACCCTCCCGGATAGAGCGGCACAATGGAGCAACTCCCCACGAGCGTGAAGTGGACCGGCGCATGCTGCACGCACGGAGCGGCGGCATTGCAGGGGGGCGCCGTGATCGCGGCGCTGTACGGCGACGGCGGCGCCGTCGCGTGGCAGTCTGCGTGCAGCGGGTTCGAGAGGAGGAGCAAGGCGAGCGGCAGAGCGCGTCTCATGCCGTCGGTACGGCATGCAGCCGCAGCGTGTCTATCTCTGACTCTGTTCTGGAACCAGCCCGCGACGTTCCGTTTCGAGCTACGCCGCGAGGTAGTCGTCGGCGTCCATCACGAGGAGGGCGAGGCAGCCGTCGTCGCTGACGATCGAGTCGTGGCGGGAGCCGGCTTCGACGTGGTGGAAGTCGCCGGCGAACAACGTGAGGCCGCCGAGGCGGGCGCTGCCGCGGATGATGTAGGAATCCTCGGGGTGGTGATGTTCGTGTGGCGGAACCGCGGCGCCGGGCTGCATTTCCATGAGGACCATAACGGTGTTGCGGGCGCGGTCGGCGGAGAGCTTCTTGAGGCGGACGCCCGGCGCGATGCTGGTCCACTTTCCTTCGTTCGCGCGCACGGTGTGGGGACGAGCGACGGCGGTGAGGATCTTCTGTTTGACGTCGGCCGGCGGCGTCACGGCATCGAGCGACTCGGCGAGTTGGGCGATCGCTTCGCGATACAGGTTCGCGTCGTCGAGGGTCGCGCTGTCGGCGGATGCGGCGAGGCGGCGCAGCTCGACCTGCTCGTCATCGCTGAGGATGCCGAGGGCGTCGAGAGCGGCCAGATCGTCGAGAGTCGTCGTCATCGTATGGCTGTCCCGGCAAACTGCGTGCGCAACTCGGCCATTCCGTGGCGCAAACGCTGCCGGACTTCTTCTTCACTCAAAGAAAACGTCCGCGCCAGTTCGGGAACCGTGAGCCCGCCGAAGAAGGCCCCTTCGACGAGCGCGCGCGGAGACGCCTCCATAGCTCCTACGGTTGCCGCGGCCGTTTGGCCTTCCCGGTGTTCGAGAGCGATGTCGCGGGCGGTCCGGATCAGCCAAGCCTCGACGCTGCCGCGGTCGTGCACCAGCGTTCCGTTCCTGATCCCGACGAACAGTTCCTCGACGACCTCGGCCGCGACGTCGCGGTCACCCGTGACGCGAAGCGCGAGCGCGTACACACGCGACGCGTGCGCGTCGTAGAAGGCTTCGGACGTGGGGTCGATGGGCACGGGGTAATTCTAGTCCTCAGTCCTCAGTCCTCGGTCCTCGGATAGGCCGATCTGCGGATGCATCGATCCGAGGACCGAGGACCGAGGACCGAGGACCGAGGACTATCCTTCCCACCATGAACTGGCTCCTGAAAAACTTCCTCCGCGGGCTCGTCATCGTCGTGCCGGTCGTCGCCACCGTCTGGGTGATCGTGAAGGCGTTCACGACCATCGACGCGCTGCTCGCCTTCCGCTATCCGGGGGCAGGGGTGGTGGTAATCGTGGTCGGGACGTTGCTGGTGGGCGTGCTGGCGTCGAACTTCGTCGGGCGGCGCGTCGTGCGGCTGATGGATGCGCTCTTCGCGCGCGCGCCGATCGTGCGGCTGGTGTACTCGTCGCTGAAGGACCTGCTCGAGGCATTCGTAGGCGACAAGAAGCGGTTCGACAAGCCGGTCGCGGTGGCGATCACGGACGACGTGACGACGCTCGGATTCGTGACGCAGGACGATCTCGCGTTCCTCGCGATGGCGGGGAAAGTGGCGGTTTACTTCCCGTTTTCGTACAGCATGGCGGGCGTCTTGCTCGTCGTTCCAGCCTCGCGCGTCACCCCGATCGCAGCCGAGAGTGCCAGCGTCATGGCACTAATCGTTTCAGGCGGAGTGTCGCGCGCGAACACCTGAATGAGTGATGTTGCGCACTGTTTTTTTTTGTATATGATCGCGGCCGTCGCGGCGCGGTTCTCAGTTCGCGGCAACCGCGCAGCAGTCAACCCCCTCTGAACTTATGGCGCAGATCTTTCACCGCAGTGCGAACACGATTTCGCGCGTCACGATCTTCGGTGCGATCTTCATCGCCGGGTTCGTGTTCTGGGTGATCGGCGGGATCGTCCGGTCGCCGTACTTCACCAACCAGGGGATCGAGCGCGAGCAGCCGGTTCCGTTCTCCCATCAACATCACGTCGCAGGCCTCGGCCTCGACTGCCGCTACTGCCACACCTCGGTCGAGACGTCGAACTTCGCCGGCATCCCTCCGACGCAGACCTGCATGAACTGCCATGCGCAGATCTGGACCAACGCCGCGATGCTCGAGCCGGTGCGCGCCAGCTTCGCGACGAACACTCCGATCGTCTGGAGCCGCATCCATCGCCTCCCCGACTTCGTTCACTTCTACCACTCCATTCACGTCGCCAAAGGCATCGGCTGCGCGACGTGCCACGGGCGCATCGACAAGATGCCGCTGACCTACCAGGCCGCGCCGTTGACGATGGAGTGGTGCACCGGGTGCCACAAGGCGCCGGAGAAGTACGTCCGGCCGCGCAGCGAGGTCTTCAACATGGCGTATGTCGCAAAGAACCAGGACGTGCTGGGTCCCCAGCTCGTGAAGGAATACAAGATCCAGAAGCTGACGGCCTGCTCCACCTGCCATTACTGAGATGAGCGATCACAAGACCCTCGACTACCAGTCCTTCCGTGCTCGCGTCGGCGACCTGCGCGGGAAGGAGTACTGGCGCAGCCTCGAAGAGCTGTCGCGCAGCGATGCGTTCGACGAGTTCTTCCACGACGAGTTCCCGCGCCAGGCGATGGCGCTCGGCAACGGTGTCGATCGCCGCAACTTCATGAAGCTGATGGGAGCGTCGGTCGCCTTCGCGGGACTCGCCGCCTGCCAGCAGCCGTCGGAATCGATCGTCCCGTACGTCAAGCAGCCGGAGAACCTCATCCCCGGCCGGCCGGTCTACTTCGCCAGCGCCATGCCGCTCTCGGGCTACGCGCACGGCGTGATCGTCGAGTCGCACGAGTTCCATCCGACCAAGATCGAGGGCAATCCCGATCATCCGTCGTCGCTCGGCGGCACCGACGCGTACATGCAGGCGTCCGTTCTCAACCTTTACGATCCCGACCGCTCACAGGTCGTCCGCAAGTTCGGCGACACGTCGACGTGGAGCGAGTTCATCGCCGCGCTGCAGCCGGTGCTCACCGCGGCGAAGACGAACGGCGCGGGACTGCGCATCCTGACCCAGACCATCACCTCGCCGTCGCTCGGTGCGCTGATCCAGCAGCTCCTCGCGCTCTATCCGGGGATGCAGTGGCACCAGTGGGAGCCGGTCAATCGCGACAACGCGCGCGAGGGCTCGAAGATGGCGTTCGGCGCGTACTCGAACGTCGTCTACGACTTCACGAAAGCGAACGTCGTCGTCTCGCTCAACTCCGACTTCCTCGGCGAGGGGCCGGGCCACCTCCGCTACGCGCGCGATTTCGCATCGCGCCGCCGCGTGCGGAAGGGCTCGACCTCGATGAACCGCCTCTACGTCATCGAGTCGATGCCGACCCAGACCGGCGGCATGGCCGACCACCGCTTCCCGGTGAAACCGTCGCAGCTCGAAGAGTGCGCCCGGGCATTGATGAGCGGTGTGGCGCCGGCAATCCTGCCGGCGATCGCGGCGATCGCGAAAGACCTCAAAGCCAACGCCGGCTCGTCCATCGTCATCGCCGGCGACGACCAGCCGCCCGTCGTCCACGCCATCGCGCACGCCATCAACTCCCAACTCGGCAACATCGGCAAGACCGTGATGGTCACCGACAGCTGCGAAGTGATGCCGGTGAACCAGCTGGAGTCGCTGAAAGCGCTCGTGGCCGACATGAACGCGGGCCGCGTGAAGGCGCTGGTCATGCTGGGCGGCAACCCGGTGTTCGATGCGCCGGCCGACCTGAACTTCCACGCCGCGCTGACGAAGGTTCCGTTCCGCGCGAACCTCTCGCCGTACTACGACGAGACTGCGATGCTCTGCCAGTGGCACGTCCCCGAGGTGCATTACCTCGAGACGTGGGGCGATGCGCGGGCGCATGACGGGACGGTGTCGATCATTCAGCCGCTCATCGCGCCGCTCTACAACGGCCGCGCCGACGTCGAAGTCATCGGCGCCCTGATCGGCGGCATGGACCAGTCGCCTTATGACGCGGTCCGCAATTACTGGAAGACCAAAGTCGGCGGCGACTTCGAATCGCAGTGGCACAAGTGGCTGCACGACGGCGTCATCGCAGGCAGCGCGCTGCCGGCCAAGGCCGCAGCCGCCTCCACCGCGATCCCCGCAACCTCGCAACCCAGCAACCCCGCAACCGGTCTCGAGATCGAGTTCCGCGCTGACCCGACGTTGTACGACGGCCGCTTCGCGAACAACGGCTGGCTCCAGGAGCTCCCGAAGCCGGTCACGAAGATGACGTGGGACAACGTTCTCCTCCTCTCGCCGAAGACGGCGAAGCGCCTCAACGTCCGCGTGCACGACTCGTGGGTCAAC
>DASYSN010000182.1:0-6092 GCA_036003305.1 Thermoanaerobaculia bacterium | reverse complement strand
GCGATCTTCGGCGTCACGACGACGATCTCGCCGGGGAAGGGGTTGAAGACGAGGTCGAACTCCTCGTCGACCATGTACGCGTCCGTCTCCTTCGGGCGCATGCGCTCGGAGAGGCGGTCGGCGGTGGTCCACACTTTCTCGATCAGCGCCTGTTCCTCGTCGTTGACCGCTTTCTGATCGCGGTCGCTGAGGAGGATCGTGAACGCCGCCTGGGCGCGCTCGGGGTTGGCGTCGAGGTACTCGTAGAGGTGCGAGAGCGCGTCGACGTACGCCGCCGCTTCGGCCGACCACGCATGCAGCGTCGCGAGCACGCGCTCCCGCTGCTGGCGCGTGGCGCGCGATGAGGTGCCGGGGATGATGGTCAGCTCCGTGTAGCCGTCGTTCGGCAGGAGCGAGACGGTGATCGACATGTCATTGAAGAACTTCGGCAGCTCGTTGCGATCGATCGTCGTCTGCCGCTCGACGCCCGTGACCCGCCCGTTCGTGCGGTCGAGGATGATCCGTTCGTTGTCGATGTTCAGCCCGGCGAAGCGCATCGCCCACTCGTCGCGGTTGCCGGCGATCGCCTCGCGGAGGTTGTCGACGCGTTGCGCGATCACCTTGTTGTCCGGATCGTCGATGTGGATCGAGGTGTTCACGTGGACGCGCGACGGGTCTTCATAGAAGACGAGCGACAGCCGGTTCTCGACCGCCGGTTTGATCCCGCACGCCGACAGCAGGAGTGCCGCCGCCGCGACGAATGCGAATCGCTTCATCACTCCTCCCGAATCGCGGTGATCGGGTCGAGCCGCGACGCGATCCGCGCGGGATACCACGTCGCCAGGATCGACAGCAGCACCGCCACGACGTTGATACCCACGACGTCTGGGACGTCGAAACGGAACGGAAGGTAACTGATGAAGTAGATGTCGCGCGGCAGCGGAATGAGGTGGTAGCGGTTTGCCGCCCACGCCAGGCCGAGGCCGAACGCGTTGCCGAGGAGCGTGCCGGTGAGGCCAATGAGGAGGCCGACCTGCAGGAAGACGCGCAGGATGTTCTTCTCGGTCGCGCCGAGGGTGCGGAGAACGCCGACCTGCGGCCGCTTCTCCATGATCAGCATGGAAAGCGACGAGATCAGGTTCAGCGCGGCGACGAAGATGATCAACGAGATCGTCGCGAACATCACGATCTTCTCGAGCCGCAGGGCGAGGAAGAGCGGATGGTTGATCTCCTTCCACGTCTTCACCTGCACCTCGGGGAACGTTCTCGCAAGCTGCGACTGCACGTCCTCTTCGCGATCGGTGTTGCCGTACATCTCGATCGACGTCGGTTTTCCGTTCGTCGCGAACAGCGCCTCGGCGTCGTTGATCTCGAGGTACGCGTCGGCGGAGCGCTCGTCGTTCGTCTCGCTGACGAGCCGCGCGATCCGGAACTTCTTCCAGACCGGCACGGGGCCGAACGGCGTCAGGCGCGTCCGCGGCGCGACGACGGTGATCATGCCGCCGACGTCGAGGCCGATCGACGCCGCGAACGCACGGCTGGTGAGGATGGTGTCCTCGTTCGGGTCGTACACGGGGAGGTTGCCCTCGCCGTGCGGCTCGTGACCGGTCGCGAAGGAGCGGATGCGCATCGGGCGCCCGCGTTTCTCGCCTTCGTTCGCCCCCCACGCGATGCCGCTCACGACCGGCTCGACGTCGCGCATCCCTATCCGCTTCGCGGTGGCGATGATCTCGTCCGCATTCTCGATGGCGTTCTTCGCGATCGGCTCGATGAGGATGGTCGGACTCGACGCGATGAGCCGCGACTTGATCTGCTCCTGCAGTCCCGTCAACAGCGCGATCGAGATCAGCAGCGCGGCGACGCCGATCGCCAGGCCGAGCATGGAGATCAGCGAGAGGAACGCCGTGTGTCGCTGCTTCCGTGCGGCCCAGAGGTAACGGCGAGCGATGCGGGTCTCGAGCATGCCGCTCACGGTTTCGCGCCGGTCTCGCGTCGCGCCGCTGGCGAGAGCGAATTGAAAATTGAAAATTGAAAATTGAAAAAGCGCGCGGCCGCTATTTTTTCAATTTTCAATTTTCAATTTCCAATTTCCAATTCAGGTCCGCGGCCGCATGAGCGGAAACAGGATGACGTCCCGAATCGACGGCGAGTCCGTCAGGATCATCGTGAGGCGGTCGATGCCGATTCCTTCGCCGGCGGTCGGCGGCATGCCGTACTCCAGCGCGCGGACGTAGTCCTCGTCCATCTGCATCGCCTCGTCGTCGCCTCGCTCGCGCTCGCCGAGCTGCTGGCGGAAGCGGCGGTCCTGTTCATCGGCGTCGTTGAGCTCCGAGAAGGCATTGGCGACTTCCATCCCGCCAACGTACAGCTCGAAGCGCTCGACGTAGTTCGGATCGTCCGGACGCTGCTTCGAAAGCGGCGAGACCTCGGTCGGGAAGTCGGTGATGAACGTCGGCTGGATCAGCTCCGCCTCGGCGACCGCTTCGAACGCCTCCGCGAGGAGCTTGCCTTCGTTGAGCGCCTCGACGTCCTTGCGAGCCTCGGCTCCGCCGCCGCGATGTGCGATGACGCAATCGCGCAACTGCTCGCGGTTGTCCGCGCTCACGCGGCCTTTCGAGAAATGCGCGATCGCTTCCTTCATCGTGAAGCGGCGGAACGGCTTCGCGAAGCTGATCTCATTCCCGCGGAACTGCACGACGTCGGTGCCGCGGACCGCCTGCGCGAGACCGGAGAGCAACTCTTCGCTGAGGTCGATGAGGTCGCGATAATCGGCGTACGCCTCGTAGAACTCGAGCATGGTGAACTCGGGATTGTGCTGCGTCGAGATCCCCTCGTTGCGGAAATTCCGGTTGATCTCGTAGACGCGCGAGAGGCCGCCGACGATGAGCCGTTTCAGGTAGAGCTCGGGCGCGATGCGCATGAAGAGGTCGAGGTCGAGCGCGTTGTGATGCGTCACGAACGGCCGCGCCGCCGCGCCGCTCGCGATCGGCTGCATCATCGGCGTCTCCACCTCGATGTAGCCGCGCCCGTCGAAGAAGTTACGGATGTAGCGGACGATCTTCGCCCGCGTCTCAAACGTCTGCTTCACGTCGTCGTTGACGATGAGATCGACGTATCGCTGCCGGTACCGTTGCTCGACGTCGGTGAGGCCGTGCCACTTGCTCGGCAGCGGACGCAGCGCCTTCACGAGGAAATCGATCTGGACTGCCTTGACCGACAGCTCGTTCGTCTTCGTCCGGAAGACGACGCCTTCGGCGGAGATCCAGTCGCCGGCGTCGAGGTTCTTGTACAGCTCCCACTCGCGCTCGGACAACGTGTCCTTGCGGCAGTAGACCTGGATGCGCGCCGTCTTTTCCGAGAGGACCAGGAACGCCGTCTTGCCGAACTCCCGGACCGTCATGATGCGTCCGGCGATCGTGACGTGCCGCTTCTCGGCCTCGAGCTCCTCGGCCGATTTGCCGCCGCACTCCGCCACCACCTGCGCGATCGTCGTGTCGACGTGCGCTTTCGTCGGATAGGTGGAGTACCCGAGCGCCGCGATCCGCGCGAGCTTCTCTCGCCGCACGCGGATCAGTTCGGATTCGGAGACTTCGGGCTCGGGAGGCGTGGTCGTCGTCGCGGTCAAAGCGCGCGAATTGTAATTCAGCGCGCTATGGCTTCTTCGGCGGCGTCTGTCTCGATGGATCGGTCAGCGGCGGCGCGGGAGTGATGATCTTCTCGGCCGACGGTTGCGGCGAGACGGCCGGCGGCTCCGCGGCGCTGTTGCGCTGGCCGTAGCCCGGCGGCGTTCCCTGGAAGAGCATCGTGTCGCGCGCGTGCTCGTTCGGATAGGCGCGAATGAGCGCGAGGTCAATCAGCTTGCTGTCGAGGACGCGCGGGTTCACCTTCACGTCGAGGAGCGAGTGGTTGCGCAGGATCGCCTTCGCGTAGTGGTCGATGGCGGTCTCCGAATCGCCGCGCTGCTCGGCGAGCAGGCCGGCCTGGAAGTGCGCCCACGAGTCGCCCGGGTGGTAGTAGAGCGTGCGGTTGAACGCGAAGCGGGCGCCGATGGAGTCGCTGCGCGCTTCGCGCGCGAGTCCGAGGTTGTACCAGGCGGGGTAGAAACGGCGGTCGGCGTTGATCGCGCGCTCGAACTCCACTTCCGCGTCCTTCGGGAAGCCCTTCTGGACCAGGAGCTGCCCGAGGTCGTTGTGCGTGACCGCCGAATTCGGATTCGCGCGAAGAATCTCGACGTCGCGCTGAATCGCGGCATCCTGCGGCACCGCGGGATTCACGAACCGCATGTAGAACGGGTTCGCGTACGCATTCGGGTTCCGCTGCGAGTGGGCCTTCGTGAGCGAACATCCGGCGGCGATGAGCGCCGTCGCGGCAAGGACTGCGATCTTTTTCATTCTCATTCCTGAAGTGGTTTCGCTTTCAGCTTCACCTTCCCGTCGATCGTCTCGACGCGGAAGGCAACGGTGTTCACCTGGTACTTCGACCGCACGATTTCGCTCTGCTTCTGCACCATCTGCGTCAACTGATCGAACGTCACCGGCGGGAGCTTCCCGAGCTTGAAGTGTTCGCGCTCGATCTGCTCGTACAACTTCCGGACCTCCTCGCCGTTCGACTTCGTCGTCACCCTTACATACGGATCGGGCCTGTTTGAAGTCACGCCCGAGGTCACGCGGGGCGGTTCCGGCCCGGGACGGCGGGCGGCGGCAACCTCCGGCTCGTCCGCCATCGCGGCCTGCCGGCGCTTGAACTCCAGCGGCCCTTCCTCGCGCTCCCGCATCCGCCGGCCCCACATCTCGCGCAACTGGTTGTAGCGCGAGAGGAGCTGGTTCATGCGAAAGCGGCGCGAGTTGTCGCGGATCTTCTCCTTGCTGAACTCGTGGATGAAGACGTCGATGTTCCGCCGTTCCTGCAGCGGCGGCGCCTTCTGGATTCCTGCGAAGAACTGGTCGTAGCGGTTCTTCAGCCGCCGGATGTCTTCTTCCAGCTTGTCCAGCGGATCGTCTTCGACTTTGATCGGCATAAACTTCGCGGGGTCATATGCCTAAAGCAGCCTCTCCGGCCCCGCATTCCGCTCTGCGCAACCTACCATCGATGGAGCGGATTCTCACCAGCAGCGCGTTCGCGGCGCTGATCGGGGAGTTCGGCCGCGACCGCGTCCGCGACGCCGCGACCGCCCATCTCGCGGTGCTCCGGCAGGCGTCAACGGCCTATGACGAAGGCGAGGCGGTCGCAGCCGTTCAGGAGGCGCTCTCGCGCGACATCGCCTCGACGCTCCGCCGTGTCATCAACGGCTCCGGCGTCATCATCCACACGAACCTCGGGCGTTCGCCGATCGATCCCGAGATCTGGAACGAGGCGCAGGAGATCGTCCGCGGCTACTCGAACCTCGAGTTCGACCTCGGACACGGCGCGCGCGGCGCGCGCGACGAGCACCTCGGCGCGCTCTGCGGGTCGCTGTTCGGCTGCGAGGCGGCCATCCTCACGAACAACAACGCTGCGGGGACGCTGCTCCTGCTGGCGGCCGTCGCGAGCGGGAAGGAAGTGATCGTCTCGCGCGGCGAGCTCGTGGAGATCGGCGGCGCGTTTCGCGTGCCGGACGTCATCCAGCAGGGGGGCGCGAAGCTCCGCGAGGTCGGGACGACGAACCGCACCCGCGCACGCGACTACACCGAGGCGGTGTCGCGAAAGACGGCGGCGATCCTGCGCGTGCACCGGTCGAACTTCGACATCGTCGGCTTCACCGAGACGCCGTCGATCGACGAGCTCGTGGAAGCTTCGCGACAGAAGAAGATTCCGATGCTGTATGACGAAGGGAGCGGCCGCGTGGTCGATCTCTCGCGTTACGGCTTCGAGCGCGCCGCCACGATTCGGGAGCTGATCGCATGCGGCGTCGACGCCGTGAGCTGTTCGACCGACAAGTTGATCGGCGCCACGCAGGGCGGCCTGATTATCGGGCGCGCCGAGATCGTCGATCGCTGCCGCAAACATCCGCTGATGCGCGCGCTGCGCGCCGGCAAGGAGTCGTACGCGATCCTCGCGGCGACGCTGCGCGCGTTCGCCACCGGCAAGCACGAGGAGCGGATCGCGATCTACCGCATGCTGTCGATGCCGATCGA
>DASYSN010000181.1:0-12810 GCA_036003305.1 Thermoanaerobaculia bacterium | reverse complement strand
AGCCCGCGCGCAGAGCGCTGCGGACGTCGTCGGCCTGATTCGCAGCAACACCACCGTCTTTGTTCACGGCGCAGCCGCCACGCCGCTGCCGTTGCTGGAGGCGCTCGCGGAGCGGCGCGACCTGCACGACGTCACGATGGTGCATCTCCACCTCGAAGGACGCTGCGCCTTCGCCGAGCCGGAGTGCGCGCCGCAGTTCCGCTCGAATTCGCTCTTCACCGGACCGGGACTCCGCAAGGCGATCGAAGAGGGGCGCGCCGACTTCACGCCGGTGTTCCTCTCGGATATCCCGCTCCTCTTCACGAGCGGACGCGTGCCGCTCGACGCCGCGATCCTGCAGCTCTCTCCGCCCGACAAACACGGCTTCTGCACCGTCGGAACCTCGGCCGACGCCGCGATCGCCGCCTCGCGCAGCGCGCGCGTGGTCCTCGCTGAGATCAACGAACAGATGCCGCGGACGCACGGCAACACCATCGTGCCGCTGTCGTCGCTTGCGGCATTCACGATCACCAACCGGCCGCTGCCTTCACATGAAGCAAACGAGCCGACGCCGGTGGAGGCGCAGATCGGCGCGAACATCGCCCCGCTCGTTCCCGACGGCGCGACGCTGCAACTCGGCATCGGCGCGATCCCGAACGCCGTCCTCCGCCTTCTCTTCGACAAACGCGACCTCGGCGTCCACACGGAGATGTTCAGCGACGGCATCGTCGATCTCGTGCACGCCGGCGTCGTCACGAATCGCAAGAAGAACGTCCATCGCGGCCGGATCACGTCGAGCTTCGTCGCCGGGTCGAAGCGGGTATACGACTTCGTCGACGACAACCCGTTCGTCGAGCTCTACCCCGCCGATCACACCAACGACACGGCCGTGATCCGCCGCAACGACCGGGTCGTCGCCGTCAACTCGGCGATCGAGGTCGACGTCACGGGTCAGGTCGTCGCCGACTCCATCGGCCACCGCATCTACTCCGGCATCGGCGGCCAGATGGACTTCATGCGCGGCGCCGCCCTCTCGAACGGCGGCGTCCCGATCATCGCCCTCCCATCGACCGCGGCCGGCGGGAAGCAATCGCGCATCGTGACGACGCTCCGTCCCGGCGGCGGCGTCGTGACGACGCGCGGCCACGTGCACTGGATCGTGACCGAATACGGCGCCGTCGACCTCTGGGGCAAGACCTTACGCGAGCGCGCCGACCTGCTCATCTCCATCGCCCATCCCGACTTCCGGGCGGAGCTGCAACGGGAAGTCCGCGAGATCCGGCATTTCTTCTGAGAAGAAGTCCTCGGTCCTCAGTCCTCGGTCCTCGGACTAGAGACGCGAACGAGCACCGCTGATCCGAGGACTGAGGACCGAGGACCGAGGACTAGACCGGGCACTCAATGTGATATTGGATCGCTTCGGAATGCCGAAGCAATCTCTCGACGAGATGGCGCACGAGTTGATGGGCCACCTCGAAATCCTCACGAAGCGCTTCCTCCTGCCGGAGAAGACGGCGCAGCTCAGCCGCAGCGAGACGGCGGTGCTGCGGTATCTCTCCGACCACGGCGCCGCGACGATGAGCGATCTGTCGTCGTTCCTCGGCTTGGCGCTGAGCAGCACCACGGGCGTGGTCGACGCCCTCGCTGAGAGGAAACTGGTGGAGCGGAAGCGCGGCGAAGGCGACCGGCGGCAGGTCCGCGTCGCCCTCACCCGAACCGGGACCCGCATGCACGATGCCTTCATGGGCGCGCGCTGCGGCCTCGGCATCGGTATGCTCGAGCCGCTCACCGAAACGGAGCGAAAGAAGCTCCTCGACTACTTTCGCAAAATGACCACAGGGTTACTTCGGTAAACCGAAATATTCGGAATATCGAAGTGTTGGTAAGGAACTCCGTGAAACGCATTCTCGCAATCGCTCTTACGCTCACGACCACTGCCGCATTCGCGCAGACGCAGCCGGTAGTGACACAACCACCGCCGGCACCGATGCCGGCCCCGATGCCGGTGCAGCCTCAGCCGGGGCTACAGCCGCAGCCGCTTCCGCTGCCTCAGCCGCTCGGCATCGTGAATCAGCCGCCGGCTCCGGCACCGCAGGTGACGGCCGCCGGAACCGAGGCGACGCCGAACCCGCTGCCGCTGACGATCGCCGGCGCGATCCGAATGGCGCTCAGCGAAGGAACGCAGGCTCGGCTCGCGCGGACCGGCGAAGAGCGCGCGCGCATCGCACAGCGCGAGGCGCTCGACGCCATGCTGCCGCAGGCGAACGCGAACCTGCTGCGGTACAACCAGTCGCTCAACCTCGAGACGTTCGGCTTTTCGCTGCCGGGCTTTCCGCCGGTCGTCGGACCGTTCAACGTCACCGACGCGCAGGTCACCGCCGCGATGCAGCTCTTCAACCTCGCCGCCCTGCGCGCGTACCAGGCGCGCAGGACCGGTTTGAACGCGAGTGCGTACGACGTCGAGCGCGCCGAGAACGACGTGGCCGCGGCGGTGGCGCGGCTGTACGTGCTCGTCGCGCGCGCCGAGGCCCAGGTGAACGCGCGGACGGCGGACGTGAAGCTGTTCACCGAGCTTGCCCGCGTCGCGAACGACGAGTTCAAGGCGGGAACAGGAACCCGGCTCGACGTCGCCCAGGCGAATGTCCAGCTTTCGCGGGCGCAGCAGTCGCTGTTGTCGGCCCGCAACGACCGCGAGACGGCGCGCCTCGCGTTGCTCAATGCCATCGGCGCGGACGAAGGCACGGACATCATCCTCAGCGACGCGCTCAACGCGCCGTCGACCGTTCCTGATACAGCGGCTGCCATCGCCGGCGCGCGCGAACGCCGCCCCGACCTGAAGGCGCTCGACCTCCAGGAACGTTCGGCGAAGCTTCTGGTCGATGCGCAGCGCGACCGCCGGCTGCCAAGCGTCTCGCTCGACTTCGTCGGCGACTACAGTGGCAACAAGACCACCGACCTCCTCTGGTCGCGCCGGATCGCGGCGATGGCAACCGTGCCGATCTTCCGCGGCGACATCAACTCGGCGATCGCGCGCGCGAAGGCCGACCTCGAAGACGCCCGTACGCGCCATCACGCCGCGGAGCGCGACGTGGAGCAGGAAGTTCGCTCATCGCTGCTCACGGTGCAGAACGTCAACGCGCGTGTCGCCGTCGCGGCGGAGAACGTCAAGGTCGCCGAGGACGCGCTGCAGATCGCACGCGACCGCCGCGGCGCCGGGTACGGCTCGCCGGTCGAAGTCGATCGCGCCGAGGATAGCTACCGGCAGGCGCATGAAGACCTGATCGCCGCGCAGGCCGATGCCGCAATGGCGTGGTACAGCTTCCAGCACGCGACCGGCGACATCCGGTCGCTCTTCGGAGAGCCTGTTAAGGACGGGTCGAAGCCCGTCCGTGAGGGCGGTCAGTGACCACTGCCACCGCGACGACCGGCTTCCTGCCGGCGGTGCCGACCCGTCCTCCGGTCAACAAGTGGCTGGTGACGGTGTCGATCACGTTCGGTACGTTGATGGGGGCGATCGACGCGTCGATCGTCAACGTCGCCGTACCGCACCTGATGGGCGCCCTCGGCTCGACGGTCGAGCAGATCACGTGGGTGACGACCGGGTTCGTCATCGCGACGGTCATGGTCATGCCGCTCACCGGCTTCCTGGCGAGGCTCTTCGGCCAGAAGCGCGTCTACATGTTCTGCCTCGCGCTCTTCGTCGTCGGATCGGCGCTGTGCGGCATGGCGCGCTCGCTCCCGCTGCTCGTCGTCTTCCGCATCATCCAGGGCCTCGGCGCCGGCGCGCTGCAGCCGACCGAGCAGGCGATCCTCCGCCAAACGTTCCCGCTGAAGGAGCAGGGCATGGCGATGGCGGTCTTCGGCATGGCGGTCGTCCTCGGCCCGGCGTTCGGTCCGACGCTCGGCGGCTGGATCGTCGACAACTACTCGTGGCCGTGGATCTTCTACATCAACATCCCGATCGGAGCGGTCTCGCTGCTGATGGTCTCGCGCTTCGTGCACGAGCCGGAGGACATCCGCGTCGCGATGCACGCGATGGCAGAGCGCCAGCGCAAACACCTCGACTGGGCCGGCATCGGCCTCCTGATCCTCGGCGTCGGCAGCATGCAGTACGTCCTAGAGGAGGGGAATCGCAACGACTGGTTCGCGTCGGGAGAGATCAAGACGATCATGTTCATCTCGATCGTCACGCTGATCCTGCTTCTCATACGCGAGTTCAGCGCGACGGTCCCGGCGGTCGACTTCTCGCTGTTCAAAGACGTCGTCTTCATGTCCGGCACGATGATCGGCGCGGTGATGTTCGCGATGCTGATGTCGGTGACGTTCCTGCTGCCGCTCTTCATGCAGACACTCCTCGGCTTCTCGGCGACGCAGTCGGGCATCGCGCTGATGCCGCGATCGCTCTGCATGCTCGTCGTGATGCCGATCGTCGGGCGGATCTACAACATCGTCTCGCCGCGCATCGTCATCGCGTTCGGGATCCTGCTGTTCGCCTACACCGCGTGGCTGATGGGCCACTACACGCTGCAGACGTCGAACCGCGACATCATGCTGGTCCTCGTCATCCAGGGCGTTGCGTTCGCGTGCCTCTTCATCCCGCTGACGACCGTCGCGCTCAGTACGATCCCGCGGCATCGCATGCCGGACGCGACCGGGCTCAACTCGCTGCTGCGTCAAATCGGCGGCTCGATCGGCCTCGCGATCATGGCGACGCTGATGACCCGCTTCGCGACGCGAGCCCGCGATGCGATGCTGCCGAACGTCACGCTCGCGCGGCCGGTCGTCGCGGCACGCATCCAGGCGATGACGGCGATGCTGCAGTCGAAAGGGTACGATCTCGTCGCCGCGCGTGCCACCGCGGCGCGCATGCTCGACTTCCAGATCCGGCAGCAGGCGATGGTGCTCTCGTTCGAACGGCTCTTTTACGTCTGCGGCATCGCGTTCCTTTGCGTACTCCCCCTCACCCTGTTACTCCGCTCGCCCCATCACGGCCCTGCCGAGAAGGTCGACGTACACATCGAATTGTGAGTTGGTAATTCATGGCTGAAGACTTCGATACATCCAAACGTTCCACGCTTCACGACGTTCAGATTCACGAACCCGTGATCGAACCGAACCGCGCGAAGCGTCTCTACATCATCATCGGCATCGCCGTCGTGGTGCTCCTCGTCGGGTACGCCGTGTACGCGATGATGACGTCCGGCAAGGAAGGCACCGACGATGCGCAAGTCTCGGCGGATGTCGTTCCCGTGGCGTCGCGTGTCGCGGGACAGGTCACGGCGGTGCACGTCGTCGAGAACCAGCCTGTCCATCAAGGCGACCTCATTGCCGAGATCGATCCGCGCGACGCCGAAGTCAACGTCGCCAAGGCGCAGAGCGACCTCGACACCGCGCGCGCCCAGGCCGCGCAGGCCGACGCGAACGCGACGGTGATGCAGGCGAGCGCGCGCGGCGGATTGCAGTCGGCGCAGGGAGCCGTGCAGAGCTCCCGTCAGGCCGTCGACGTTGCGGGATCCGCGATCACGGAAGCTCGCGCCGCGGTGTCACGCGCCGAGGCGAATGCGGTGAAAGCGGCGAACGACTGGAAGCGCGCCGAGGAGCTCGGCGGCAAGGGCGACATCTCGCGCGCGCAGGTCGACGCGGCGCGTGCCGCCAACGAAGCGGCGCAGGCCGACGTCGCGCAGGCGCGCGCCCGTCTGCATGAGGCGGAGAACCAGCAGCAGGCGGCCACGGCGAACGTGCAGCAGGCGCAGGGACGCCTGACGGGTGCGGCGCCGGTCGAGGCGCAGGTGCAGGCCGCGATCGCGCAGGCGAACCTCGCGCACGCGAAGGTGGCGAATTCGACGGCGGCGTTGCAGGCGGCGCAGCTCTCGTTGTCGTACACGAAGATCTACGCCCCGTCGGACGGCATCGCGTCGAAGCTCGGCGTCCACGCCGGGGCGCTCGTCGCACCCGGCCAGGCGATCGTGCAGCTCGTGCCGGCGCGCACTTACATCATCGCGAACTTCAAGGAGACGCAGGTCCGCGCCATGCGGCCCGGCCAGCGCGCCGTCATCCGCGTCGACGCCCTCGGGCGCCAGGACTTCGAAGGCAAGGTCGAGAGCCTTTCCGGCGGAACCGGCGCGGCGTTCTCGCTTCTGCCGCCCGACAACGCGTCCGGCAACTTCGTGAAAGTCGTTCAGCGCATCCCGGTGCGCATTTCGTGGAACGGCCCCACCGCCGATCGCGTCCCCGCGGGATCGTCGGCCGATGTGACCGTCTACACGAAGTGAGCGCTACTGGTCCGCGCAGCAGGTGTCGATGATGATGATCGGATCGGCGGCCTTCGCGCTGCCGTTCGAGATCTGATACTGGCACTGCGCGCCGGCAGGAGCGTTGTCGACGATCGTCGCGAAGCAGGCCGACTTCTTCGGGCATGCCACGCTCTTCACGCAGTTCTGCGACGGATTCGTCATCGTGACGTGCAGGTCGGCATTCCGGTCGCCCGAAGCCCAGGTGATCTGCGTCGCGGCGCCGTTCCTTCCCTTCGCGTAGACGTGAACGGGATCGATTTTCGGGGTTGCGCTCGTTCCGCTCGTACTGACGCAGACGAGCGGCTTGGCGGGGTCGGAGTTGCCGAGATACCCGCCGCTGCACGTCTCCACGGCCAGCGTCGTCTGATTGCTCGTCTTGCAGCCGAACGCCGCAAGGACGGCTGCGATCAACAGGAGCTTGCAGAGTGACTTCATCGTTCCTCCCTCAGTTCGACCGGTTGCGCAGCGGAGCGAGGTCAGGGTCGTGCGCCGCTTCGGCGGAAGAATACCCGTTGCCGACGGCGCGGCGTAGCCAGTTCGCCGCCGCATCCCCGTCGCCACGCAATTCCGCGACCACCGCGGCGCTGTAGAGGACGTTCGCGTCGATCGGGTCGATCGCCAGCGCGGTGCGGATCTCCGCGTCGGCGTCATCCGGATGGCCGCTCTTCGCGAGACAGCTCGCGATCACCGCATGCGCGAGAGCATCCTTCGCGTTCACCGAGAGGGCCGCGCGCGCCGCCTGAATGGCGCGCTCGTAGGCGTGCGGCGCCTCTGCTTTTCGAGCGGGCGTCCAGCGATAGGCATCGCCCAGGTTCGCCCAGACGTTGTAATCGTTCGGCGTCAGCGCGGCCGCCTTCTCGAGCGCGGCACACGCATCGGCGTACCGGCCGCCGTCGTAGCGCATGACGCCGAGGTTCGAATACGCGGCGCCGCTTGGCGCGAGCGCGATCGACCGCTCGTACGCCGTCGCGGCGTCGTCGTAGCGGCCGAGCGCATGCAGCGCGGCGCCGAGGTTCGTGTAGCCGCGCGCGCTGTCCGGAAGAATCTGCGTGACGCGGCGGAAGAGCTCCGCCGCCTTGTCATAACGGCCGTGCGTGAAGCAGAAGTCGCCGTAGTGCATGACGATGTTGGTGCTTTCGGGGGCGAGCAGCGTGGCGCGCTCGAACGTGCTCTCCGCGTCGGCGGCGCGTCCCATCGCGGCGTACGTCTGCGCCAGTCCGCCGAGCGAGTCGGCCGCCTTCGGATCGAGCGCGATGCTCTTTCCGTAGCTCGCCGCCGCCTCGGCGTACTTTCCGCTGAGCCGCTGCGAGGTGCCGAGGGCGTCGTATGCGTCGGCGAGACTCGGATCGAGGCGCACCGCACGGTCGGCGTAGACCGACGCCTCTTCGAGATAGCCGCGCTGATGGGACAGCATGTACTTCGACATCAGCGCGCGTGCGAGCGTCGCGTTGACCGGCGCGGAGTCGCGCTCGTCCTTCAGCAACGAGTGCAGGCTGTCGATCACACCATCGACCGACCGCTCGTCGCGGACCTGAACGAGCCGGCTCTTCGCTTTCATGAACGCCGCCTGCGAGGCGGAGGACATGACATGCGGAGCGGTCGTTTTCGGCGCCGCGTCATGCGTGTGGAGCACGTACCACGACGCGCCGCCGAGGAGCGCGAGGCCGGCCACCATCGCAAGACCGGCCCACACGTTTCGCTGCCCTTTCGGCGGCAAGGGCGGCAACGTCGGGCGCGAGCCGGACGACAGCGTCAGCATGTCGCGGATCTCGCGGAAGTCGCGCGCGAGGTCGATCGTCGAGCCGTAACGATCGCGCGGCTCCTTCGACAGCAGCCGCGTCAACACTCGTTCGAGCTCCGGAGGCACGGCCGGATTGAGCTGCGAGACCGGCGGAACGGGATCGCGGATGATCGCCGCCATCGTCTCGGCGGCCGTCGGCTCGTTGAACGGACGGCGGCCGGTGAGGAGCTCGAAGAGGATCACGCCGAGCGAGAAGTGGTCGGTGCGGAAGTCGGCTTCCAGCCCGCTCGCCTGCTCCGGCGACATGTAGCCGACCGTCCCGAACACCGCGCCGGGATGCGTGTGCGGAAGCGTCGGGTCGTTCGGGCTGAGCGGGCGTACCAGCTTCGCGAGCCCGAAGTCGAGGATCTTCACGTGTCCCGTATTTGAGACGTAGCCGCTCGTGGAGACGATGATGTTCTCCGGCTTCAGGTCGCGGTGGACGATCCCGCGGTCGTGCGCCGCGGCGAGGCCGTCGGCCACTTTCGAGATGATGCGAACGGACTGGTTCAGCGTCACCGGCGCTTTCGCGGCCATCGCGCGGAGGTCCTGCCCCTGGATCAGCTCCATCGCGATGTACGCCAGCTCTCCATCGACGCCGACGTCGTAGATCGTGACGATGTTCGGGTGGTTCAGCGACGACGCGGCGCGCGCCTCCTGCTCGAAGCGGCGGATGTGCTCGGAACGCGCCGCGAGCTCGGGAAGGAGGATCTTGATCGCCACCTCGCGGTCGAGCCGCTTGTCGCGCGCGCGGTAGACCTCACCCATCCCTCCGCCGCCGATCGGCGCAAGGATCTCGTACGGACCAACGGTCGTTCCGGGCGCGAGATTCAAGAGTGGAAGAAGGATACACCGCGCGGCGCCGCTGTCATCCTGAGCCGCGTAGACGGCGAAGGACCCGGTGCTGAAACTGATTGCGCGTTCCAGCACCGGGTCCTTCGCCGCGCTTCGCCGGCTCAGGATGACAGCCCGTCCCGCTATCATTGGTCACTCATGTCCTTCAGCCGCCGATACGTCACGTCGCTCATCGCGCCGCCCGCGATTGTTACGCTCCCGCTCGCTCTCCTCTTCATCACGCAGGTCGTGCAGTTGTCGCTCGGGACGACATTCGTCGTCATCGCGCTGCTGCTCGTCCTCGCGGCAGGGGCGGCCGCCGCGCTTTTCGCCGGCGTCACGCCGGCCGCGGAAGCGGTGGAAGAAGCGGTGGAGCGAAAGCAGGGCGTCTCCGAGGCGGTGTCGGAATGCCTGCACCGAACGACGATGCTCGCGATCATCGCCTGGCTCGCCGGTGGCCTCGTCTTCGCGCTGCTCGCGACCGTCATCGTGATGCGGTCGCCGCTCGGCTTCGCCTACTTCCTCGTCGCCGGCTCGATCGCCGCGTTCCCGTCAATCGCGTGGAGCTACGGCGCCGGGAAGCATCGCCTCGTCGAATACGCGACCGGCAGCGAAGACCTCCGCTACACCGGCCGTGAGCTCACCCTCGGGCGCAAGATCGCGATCGTCTTCATGGGATCGCTGCTCATCGCCGCCGCGGTCCTCATCGAACTGATCTCCTCGAAAGTCTCCACGACTCTCGAAGCGCTCGCCATCTCCTCCTCGAGCGAACGCTTCGACCGCGTCTACGACAGCGCCAACCTCATGGCGCACGTCGATGCTCAGGCGCTTGACACGATGCGCGAATACATCCCGCCGGACTATGCGATCCACAAGATCGATCGCGACGGGAAGATGATCAGCACGAAGGACCCGCTCACGCCGGACGAGGTGCGCGAGATCCTGCGCATCCGCAAGGGCGACAGCACGGCGTTCATCTCGCCGCACGTCTGCCGCTTCGCGCCGCTCAAGGACGGATCGATTCTCGTCCTCTCGATTCCGTGGGCGGCGTACCAGGGCATCCCGCGCCAGATCACGTTCTACACGATCCTCATCGTCCTCTTCACGATGGCCGCGTTCGCGGCCGCCGCGTATTTCCTCTCGCGCGACGTCACGCGGCCGCTGCACGACCTGCAGGAGATGGCGCAGCAGATGGCTGTCGGCGACTTCAGCGCCGCGGCGCGGGTCTTCTCCGACGACGAGCTGGGTCAGGTCGCCGTCAGTTTCGGCGAGACGCGCGCCAACCTCCGCCGCCTCCTTGGACGCATCGGCGGCAGCGGCAGCATCATCACCGACGGCGTCCGCGTGATCACCGGCGGCACCGAGTCGCTGCTCGTGCGTGCGCGCGATCAGGCGGAGATCACCGAGAACTCATCGCTCGCCGTCGAGAACATGCGCGGCGGGATCAGCATGGTCCTCGGCGCCGCCGACGGCGTCACCGATCTGACGCAGGACGCGTCGAGCCGCTCGCTCCAGATGCAAGCCTCGGCCGAGGAGGTCGCGCGCAGCACGGAGTACCTCTTCCAGTCCGTCGAGAAGACGTCGTCGTCGACGACGGAGATGAACGCGTCGATGCGCGAGATGTCAGGGCGCACCGACGTCCTCGCCGGGATCGCCGACGAGGCGCTCTCGTTCGTCAGCGAGATGGACTCGACCATCGAGCAGGTCCGGCAGACGGCGCAGCAGACGGCCGACATCTCACAGATCGTCGCCATCGACGCGCAGGCCGGCGGCGAGGCGGTCAATCGCACGGTCGAGGGCATCAACGCCTCGGAGGAGCTGACCATCCGCACCGCCGAGACGCTCGACGAGCTGCAGCGCAGCGTCGGCCAGATCAGCCAGATCCTCAACGTCATCGAAGAGGTGACGAACCGGACGAACCTCCTCGCGCTGAACGCCGCGATCATCGCGGCGCAGGCGGGCGAGCACGGCGCCGGCTTCACCGTCGTCGCCGACGAAATCCGCCTTCTCGCCGAGCGGACGCGCGGCTCGACGAAAGAGATCGCCACGATCATCAAGGCGGTCCAGAACGGATCGCGGCAAGCCGTCGCGCGCATTCACGAAGGCGTCGACAAGGTGCGCGAGAACGTGGAGCTCGCGAAGCGCGCCGCCGTGTCGCTGGAGAAGATCGTCGGCAGCGCGGGTCGCTCGCAGGAGATGGCGACCACGATCTCGCGCGCGCTCGACGACCAGGCGAAAGCGTCACGCCACCTGCACGAGGTGACCTCGCGCATGTCGGACCACATCGCCGAGATCAACCGCGCCACGCGCGAGCAGGCGCGTGGAACACAGCTCCTGGCGCAGGAAGCGGAGCGCGTCCGCGAGATCGCCGGGCAGGTGAAGACCGCGACCGACGAGCAGTCGACCGCCGGCCGCGGCATCACCGTGGCCCTCGAGCGGATCGCCGAAGACGCACGCAACATGCGCGACCTCCTCGACCGCCAGCTCAGCGAGACCGACCGCATCGCCGACGCCTCCCGCACCATGCTCGACATCGCCCAGCAAAACGACGCCGTCGCGCGGGAGTTCAACGCGACGGTACAGAACTTGGTGCGGAGTGGGCAGGAGTTCGAGAGCGAGGTGTCGCGGTTCAGGGGGTAGATTCCAGGTCGCCTGAACCGTTGGTTCGAACGCTAGCCGAAGAAGCACGCATACTCGTCTTCGTCCACTAGTCTTAGAAAGGCGTCAACGGTACTTACCTCCGGTTGGGGATCGTACTTGTGCCACTTCAGATCGGACCGCTGCCGAGAGACGAGCCACTGGCCGCGCGACTTCACATAACGAGCCTTCGCGACCGCCTCTTCGACTTTCTGAGCGGGGTTGTCCCAACCCGGCCTGATCTCGAAGATTTCGATACTTCTGCCGTCGAAACGGAATCCTCGGTCAACCTGGTTACGGAGATGAAGTGGTGGCCGCCGCCTCGCCATAAATGCCGCCAAGGCATTCTGGATGCGCTTTCTGTCAATGTCGTTCATCGCTTTGTCGCCGCGGAGACGCTCGGGCTTGCCGGCCGGCGGGAGGATAGCGCACTCCGAGGCGCTCCAGACGCGGACCAACCGCGGGCCAGCGAATGGCAAGCGATGACCGAGCCTTCTGCTGTGCTGGCCAGGCGCTCCTAAATTCGCCTTGGATTGGTTAGACCAAGGCGCCATAGAGGTTCCGCGCAACGACTGCCGTCATAGCGGCGAGCCCCCAAGTAAACAATACGGTTAACCACACTGCGATGGCGAATCCGAGACAGCCGTAGGCTCCGATGCCCTCTGGCCCGAATATGTCGTTGAGCAGTGACGAATGCGCTACGTGTAGACTCAGAGCGATCGCATAAGATCCGAAAGCAGGTATTGACAGTGTATACACAAGCGTAGCAGCACCGCGTTCGCGACGCTCGCGAGACTCCGCTAAGCGCCCTCTATTCCGCCGTGCGAAATACATTCGCGCATATACGCCGACTACCATCAACGAGTATGAGATGAGAACAAGCGAGATAATCCAGACGAATGGCGATATCGTGCTGGAACCGCTTGTGACATCTGGTTTTGACGCTGCTTTGGGGAAGAGCGTTGAAATGGTGATCGCGTCGGCGGCAAGGCCGATGATACCTGAGGTTATGGCGAACGTTTCAACTCTCGTCACGCCTTCGAAATTATGCCCGACCGCGAGTATGGTGGCAATGGTATCGGACAACCGCTTGGGCCCACTTGCAAGTTGGGACTAATGATGGCCAGCGCTCGCCTAACGTCCCTCTCGCTGAGCTGCGAGCCGGCACGACGTGCCGCCCTCCCGCGGCACGGCGGCTGCGGCGACTAATGAGGCGGGAGCCAGCTGCGGCTGTCGTGCCGCCGCGCGCTCTTGAAGTTGAACGCGGCGCTTCAGCGCCGCGCCAGG
>DASYSN010000180.1:0-9146 GCA_036003305.1 Thermoanaerobaculia bacterium | reverse complement strand
TTGCGCGGCTCGTCCTGCGCCCAGACGATCTCCTTGGCGTTCGGATATCCCTTCAGCGCGTCGACGATCATCGGACGCGGGAACGGGTAGAGCTGCTCGATCCGGAGGATCGCCACCTTCGCGTTCGCCTTGTCGCGCGCGGTGCGGAGGTCGTAGTAGACCTTCCCGCAGGTGAGGATCACGCGCTCGACCTCATCGCTCGTCGCGACGTCGTGCAGCACCGGCTCGCAACGGCCGTTCGTCACCTCGTCGAGCGTCGACACCGCCATCGGATGCCGCAGCAGCGACTTCGGCGTCATGACGATCAGCGGTTTGCGCGGATCGTTCTTGATCTGACGCCGCAGCGCGTGGAAGTACTGCGCCGGCGTCGTCGGGTAGATCACCTGCATGTTCCCCTCGGCGCACATCATCAGAAAGCGCTCGATGCGCGCCGACGAGTGCTCCGGCCCCTGCCCTTCGTAGCCGTGCGGGAGCAGCAGCACGAGACCGCTGTGCTGTCCCCACTTCTCTTCGGCAGATGAGATGAACTGGTCGACGACGATTTGCGCGCCGTTCATGAAGTCGCCGAACTGCGCCTCCCACAGCACCACCGCGCCGGGATCGGCGACCGAGTAGCCGTACTCGAATCCGACGACGCCGTACTCGGAGAGGAGCGAGTCGTACACCGCGAAATCGACTTCCGGTTTGTCGGAGGAGGCGGGCTGCGAGAGCGCGTTCAGCGGCACGTAGCCGTTGCCGGTGGCGTAGTCGAACAGGATGGCGTGACGATGCGAGAACGTCCCGCGGCCGGAGTCCTGGCCGGAGAGCCGCACGCGGAAGCCGTCGAGCAGAAGCGAGCCGAACGCGAGTTGCTCCGCGAAGCCCCAGTCCATCGGCTCCTTCCCCTCCGCCATCGCGCGGCGGCGGGTGAGGATCGGTTTGAGCTTCGGATGCGGCGTGAAGTCCTGCGGCGTCGTCGTCAGCGCATTTCCCACCGCTTCGAGCTGTTCGCGCGAGAGCGACGTATCGGGCGACGGCTGCTGCTGGAACCCGGTGATCTCTTCGTCGGTGTAGAGCGGATCGCTCTGCTGGTGTGGCCCTTCCTGCGCCGTCTTCGTCCGGTCGAACGCTTCCTGCAGCTTCGCCTGGAACTGGTCGAGCCATTCCTCCGCTTCCTTCGGATCGATGTCGCCTTTGCGGAGGAGCGTCTCGGTGTAGATCTTCCGGACCGAGCGGTGTTCCTTGATCGCCTTGTACATCCGCGGCTGTGTGAGCGACGGCTCGTCGCCCTCGTTATGGCCGTGGCGGCGGTAGCAGATCATGTCGATGACGACGTCCTTGTGAAACTGCTGCCGGAACTCGTACGCGAGCTTCATGGCGCGGATGCACGCCTCGGGGTCGTCGCCGTTCACGTGGAAGATCGGCGCCTGCACCGCCTTCGCGACGTCGGTCGCATAGACGGTCGAGCGCGCCGACTCCGGCCCGGTCGTGAAACCGATCTGGTTGTTGATGACGAGATGGATCGTGCCGCCGGTCCGATAGCCGTGGAGCTGCGACATGTTGAGCGTCTCGGCGACGACGCCCTGTCCCGCGAACGCCGCGTCGCCGTGGATGAGCACCGGCAGCACGACGGCGCGATGTGCGTCGCCGGCGAGCTTCTGCTTCGCGCGCGCCATCCCTTCCACGATCGGGTCGACCGCCTCGAGATGCGACGGGTTCGAAGCGAGGGTCAGCTTCATGTACGACTCGCCGGGCGCCTGATGCATCCCGTCGGCGCCGAGGTGGTACTTCACGTCGCCGGAGCCCTGGGTCGTGTTCGGGTCGACGTCGCCTTCGAACTCGTTGAAGATCTTCTCGTACGACTTGCCGAGCGTATTCGCGAGCACGTTGAGGCGCCCGCGGTGCGCCATGCCGATGACCGCCTCCTGCACGCCGTCGGCGGTCGCCTCGTTGAAGAGGTAGTCGAGCATCGGGATGACGCTCTCCGCCCCCTCGAGCGAGAAGCGCTTGTGGCCGACGTACTTGGTGTGGAGGAACTTCTCGAACGCCTCGGCGTCATTGAGCTTCATCAGGATGCGGCGCTTGATCGCGAGGTCGAGCGGCTGCTGGTTGCGCGTCGGCTCCATCCGGTCCTGCAGCCATCTCTTCTGCACGGTCTCCTGGATGTGCATGTACTCGGGGCCGATCTTTCCGCAGTACGTCTCGCGCAGGGTGTCGAGGATGTCGCGCAGCTTCGCGGTGATCTTTCCGCACAGGCCGCCGCAGACGAAGTCGCGGTCGAAGTCCCACAGCGTCAACCCATAGAACGCCGGATCGAGCTCCGGATGGCGCTTCACCTCGTACTCGAGCGGATCGAGATCGGCGAGGAGATGGCCGCGCACGCGATAGGCGTTGATCATCTGGAGCACGCGGGCCTGCCGCGCCACCGACTCTTCGCTGTCGGTGCGGAAGTGTGCGCGGTCGCGCGACCAGTGCACCGGCTCGTACGGGATGCGGAGGTCGCGGTAGATGTGGTCGTAGAAATCGTCGGCACCGAGGAGCAGCTCGTGGATGCGGGCGAGGAACGCGCCCGACTCCGCCCCTTGAATGATGCGATGGTCGTACGTCGAGGTCATCGTCATCACCTTCGAGACGCCGAGGTCGGCGAGGACGGAGGGATCAGCGGCGGAGTACTCGGCGGGGTAGTCGATCTGCCCGGTGGCGATGATCGTTCCCTGCGTCTGCATCAGGCGCGGCACCGAAGCGACCGTGCCGATGGTGCCGGGATTCGTGAGCGAGATGGTCGTCCCTTCGAAGTCGGCGATCTCGAGGGTGTTGTTGCGCGCCTTGCGGACGATTGAGTTGTAGGCGTTGAGGAACTGCGCGAAATCGTACTTCTGCGCATTCTTGATGTTCGGCACGAGAAGCGAGCGCGAGCCGTCTTTACGCTCGACGTCGATCGCGATGCCGAGGTTCACGTCCTCGCGGTCGATGCGCGTGGGCGTGCCGTCGTTCATCGCGAAGGCGGCGTTCATGCGCGGATAGTCCGGGATCGACTTCACGATCGCCCACGCGATGATGTGGGTGAACGACGCTTTCGCCTGTCCGCTGAGCGTCAGGTGGTTGTTGATGATGCGGCGGTTCTCTTCAAGGACCTTGACGGGGATGTTGCGGACCGACGTCGCGGTCGGAACGGCGAGCGACGCCTCCATGTTCTGCACGATCTTCGACGCCGCGCCGCGCAGGATCGTGGCGCCGGGGATGAGCGCGGGGACCGGCGTGGGCTTAGGTGCGGGTTGCGGCGTTACGAGGTCGCGCGGTTGCGGGGTGGCGACGGGTTCTTCCTCCGTAACCTCGGAACCCCGAAACTCCGCAGCCTCGTTCTGAAAGAACTCGCGCCAACGGACGTCGACGGAGTCGGGATTGGCTCGATACTTTTCGTAAAGTTCTTCGATGAAGGCGATATTGGCGCCGAAGTTCGGAACGGATGACATATCGGTATTCCTAACCAATTACGCGGGCTTTGCGTTCCGCCGTGCTGTGGGTGAGCGAAGTGAGGCCGAGCCAGCCGAAGCCGGCCGCGAAGCCGCCGAGGACGTCGGAGGGGAAGTGCACGCCGAAGTAGATGCGCGAGAAGCCGACGCTCACGATCGTCAGGCCCGCGAGCGTGTGGACGAGCGCCTGCGTCGGGAGCGATGCGTCCTGGACGAGGTGATGCGCGACGATCGGATACGTCGCGGCTGACAGCAGCGAGTGTCCGCTCGGGAAGCTGTGCGAGTTCGGCAGCGTGATGCGCCGCGCCATCTCGATCGGCCGCTCCCGCTGGAAGACGTTCTTGAGGATCGTGTTGATCGCCATCGCGCCGCCGGTCGAGATCACGACCGTCCAGGCGTCCCGCTTGCGCCCCTTGCGCAGCATCGCGATCGCGGTGACACCGGCGAACGTGCCGATTGCGGCATGCGTCCCGAGCTGCGTGATCGCCTCCATCACGTTGTGCATCGGCGTGTTGTCGATGGTGTGGACCGCCTGCATGACGACGTCGTCGTAGCGATCGGCGCGCCCGGTGACGACGTGGTCCGCCTGCTTCTTGAAGAACCAGAACGCCACCGCCGCGAGCACCACCCCGCCGCTCCGCCCGATGGCGTGCGGCAGGAAGCGCTGGCGGCGCTTTTTGGGCGGTTTCTCCGTGGTTTTCTTCACGGCGCGAGTCTATCGCAACGACATGAGCGCGAAACGGTGCGTCACCACGGCGCCACACGCCTTCGCGTAGAAATCGATCGCCTCGGTCCAGGGGATGACGACGCGTGTGTAGCCGATCGAGCGGAGGTCGGCGAGCGAGGCCTGGAGGAGGAGCGTGCCGAAGCCGCGGCCGCGCATCGGCTCGGCCACGCCGGTGGGGCCGAAGAAGCCGAGGCCGCGGTTGTTGGCGTCGTGGGCCGCGAAGCCGGCGATCTCGCCGTCGTGAGCGATGAAGAATAGGCGCGAGCCGGCGTTCTCGCATTCGAAGCGCCACGCTTGTCCGAAATGCCGGGCGACGAAGGTCAAGACGCGTTCGCGCGTCGCTTCGGTGACGCGCTGCACGCCGCTTGGAATGTTCTCGGGCAGCTGCGTCGTCTCGAGATTGGACGTCCATCGCTCTTCGATGAAGCCGTGTTTCGCGAAAAAGGCGCGCGTGGCGGTATCGCTCTCGATCACGCCGGGCGTGAAGTAGTTGCCCGGCTCGGCAAAGGCGACGTGACCGTGCAGAAGCTTCGACCCTATTCCGCGCCGGCGGTGATCCGGATCGACCGCGATCAGACGCAGGACGCGTCCGCAGGTGACTGAGATGCCGAGGAGCTTGCCGTGCTCTTCGTGAACCCGTACGACCGGCTCGCCCCTCACTCCGCGCCCGAACAGCTTCTCCTCAGCGACCCGCGCGATGTCGTACGGCGTCTCGTTCGCTCGCTCGAGAAGATCCAGGTACTGGCTTGTCTTTCGCACTTTTCGATTCGCGTGGACGTTATCCGCTGCCATTCGTGTGGGCAAGCCAACCGCGTTCCGGCGCTCGAGTCCGGCAAGACGGCGGTGTGCGGCAAATGCAAGACGCCGCTCGGCGGACGCCCGGTCACGCTCACTGATTCGACGTTCCAGAAGACGATCACGGACGGAAAAGCGACGATCGTCGACTTCTGGGCGCCGTGGTGCGGACCGTGCCGGATGATCGCGCCGATCCTCGAAGAGCTGGCGTCGGAGCGGGGCGACATCCGCGTCGCAAAGCTCAACGTCGACGAGAACTCGCGCACCTCGGCGGCGTTCGGCGTTCAGGGAATCCCGCTGCTCGTCTTCTTCAAGGATGGCGTGGAGCGCGGCCGCGTCGTCGGCGCCGTCCCGCGCGGACAGATCGAGGCCGCGATCCGCCAGTACTTCGGCTGATGCGCAACCGCGAGCTCGAGCTGTTCGCGAAGAAGGCCGCGATCGTTGCCGCATTCATCCTCGGCTTCCTCCTGCTCTGGCGCGTCCGCGGCGTTCTCGTCCTCGTCTTCATCGCGGCGGTGATCGCGGCTGGAATCGCGCCGGCGGTGCAACGCGTCCGGCTGCTCTGCCGCTTCTGGCTCCATCGCAACATTCCGCGCGGCCTGGCGGTGCTGCTCGTCTACGTTCCGTTCCTGATCGTGATGCTGCTGCTCGCGACGGTCGTCGTCCCGCGGCTGCTCTCCGAGGCGCAGATGCTCGGGACCGAGTTCCCGGCGCTCGTCCAGAAGAACATCACCGAGCCGCTGGAGCGCTACTTCCCGATGGTCGACCTGAGCTACCTCGCGAACGGCGGCTCGATCCCGCGGTCGAGCCTCTTTCTCTACGTTCGCAGCACCGCGACCGCGATCGCGTCCTTCATCGCGGTGCTCTTCATGGTCGCGTACATGCTGATCGACGCGCACCGGCTGCGGAACACGATCCTTCTCTTCTATCCGGCGGACGTCCGCGCGGAACGGCGGCAGACGCTGAACCGGATGGCGGCGCGCATGAGCTCCTGGCTGATGGCGCAGCTCATCCTCTCCGCGATCATGGGCGGCGCGATTTTCGTCGCGCTGCTGGCCTTGCGCGTCCCGTTCGCATTGCCGCTGGCGATCGTGGCGATGGTGGGGGAGATCGTTCCGGTCATCGGTCCGATCGTCGGTTGTACGCCGGCGTTGCTCATGGCTCTGCTGCACTCGCGATGGCAGTTCTGGTCGTTGCTGATCATCGTCGTCGTGCTGCAGAAACTCGAGAACCTGCTCATCGCGCCGCGCGTGATGGCGAAGAAGGTCTCGATCTCGCCGCTTGCCGCGTTCATTGCCTTCATGGCCGGCGCCACGCTCCTCGGCATCGCCGGCGCCATCATCGCGATCCCGATCACCGCGATCGTGCAGGTCGCGTTCGAGGAGGTGTTCGTGGAGCGACGCGAGCGGCGGCTCAACCTCGAGCGTGCCGGGACTTTGTTGCGGCGCGTCGACTGAAAGACGTCCGAAACGCGGTTACAATCGTACGACTCCCCGGACGAGGAACGAACGAATGACGCGAATCGCCGCGGGTGGTCTCTTTCTATTCATCGCAGCATCAGCCTTTGCCCAGGAAGCCGCGCCGCAGTGGAAGTACGGCGCGCGCCTCGAGATCCGCGCGAATTACCGTGACTCGAAGGAGGCGAAGGTCGCGCTCAAGTTCCCCTTCCCGCCGAGCTTTCTGCCCGTCGGACAGACCGTCGGGTTCGAAGAGACCGTCAACGCGGGGAAGCACACGGAACTGAGCGTCGTCCAGGCGCGGCTCGACGCGACCTACGGCCATATCTTCACGGCGCACACGCAGTTCCACGTCCAGGACAAGTACCGCCGCAACCCGACCAGCGAAGACAAGAAGGTCGACGCCGACGAAGCGTGGATCCGTTTCGGCGACAACCCGTCGTTCCTCGACCGCCCCGCCGGAACGTCCGTCTTCCTGCAACTCGGCAAGATGCCGAAGATGGAGCGCCAGCCGATCCGTCTGCTCGAGAGCTACGGTCTCGCCGCGACGGCGTTCAATCGTTTCGAGGACGTGCAGGCGATCCTCGGCGGGAGCGTCGGCCGCAACTTCTACTGGCGTGTCATCGGTGCGAACGGAAATCCGCTCTACTTCCGCGATCCGAACGCGCTCGCCGGCGACAACGGGATCAAGGAGCTGCTGCAGCCGAATCCCGATCCCTTCCTCAAATCCGGCTTCCCGATCCTCTACAACACGGAGACGGAGGACTACTTCTTCAAGACGGAGCACTTCCAGTTCGGCCAGGGCCTCGGCTACAAGTGGCAGAACGACGCGCAGACGTTCGGCTTCGACGCGGTCGCGTTTCACTACCGCCGGAAGATGGTGTTCGAAGATCACCTCACCGGAACGTTCTACGGCGCGGAGCTCGATCTTCTCGACGGTCCCGACGGCTCCGGCATCGGACTGCCGGTCCACGGCGACAAGAAAGAGGAGACCGGCGCGCGGGTCTACATCGAGTGGGGGAAGTTGACTTCGACGATGCAGTACACCAAGCAGCACGTCGCGGGCCTCGGCCGCGCCGGCTGGGAGGGAGAGTTCGGCTACCGCATCGACCTGCCCGGCGGAAACTCAGTCATGCCCGTCTTCCGCGCCAGCGGGCTCACGAACGACTTCCGCGCGAAATCCGACAAACGCTATCCCGCCCCGAGCGTCTGGTGGCCCTGGACGAAGCTCGACTACGGCATCCGCATCGGCCTCCCCCGCAGCACCGACCTCACGATCGAGCACGCCAAACACAACATCGGCGCGCCGGTGAAGGTGAGGCCGGACGAGACGCTGGTCACGCTGCGACTGCGCGTGTGAGCGCTGTCATCCTGAGCCGCGTAGACGGCGAAGGACCCGGTGCTGAAACTAGAAGCGCGTCCCAACGCCGGATAGCTGGAACGCATCACTCGTTTCAGGACCGGATCCTTCGGTGCGCTACGCGGCTCCGCCGCTCCGCCGCCTCAGGATGACAGACGGGGCCGGATGCGCTAGGCCTTCACGCCGTACTGCTCGGCGATGCTGACGAGGCGTTGCTCGACGTCATCTCCTGAGCCGCCGAGATTGGTGCGGATCCGTTCGATCTCCGCCAATTCGGCATCCTCGAGCGCGAAGCCGTGGTCGCTCAGCGCGTTGCGTGGATCATCGACCAGACGGCGGCGGAACTCCGGATGCTCGATCGCCCGCTTCACCACCGCCCCGATCATTTCGTTGCGCATGTTTCCTCCTGCACCATTCAGGAGCAACGCATGGGCCAGTTAACCCGTAACGCAAGCTACCGCGGCTCGATCCCGTCGGAGCGCGCGACCATCGTGTCGGGTGAGGCGCTCCACTCGATGAAGGAGCCGTCGTACAGCGCGACGTCGTAGCCGAGGTAGCGGAGGACGAAGTACGTCATCGTCGCCTCCATGCCGGTGCGGCAATAGGTGACGACGGCGGTCTCCTGTGTCACGCCGGCGGAGTCGTACATCTGGCGCAGCGCTTCCGGGTCGCGCAGCACGTGCGGCGGATCGGAGGTGAGATTCGCCGTCCACGGCACGTTGACCGCGCCGGGGATGTGGCCGCGGCGCTTCACGCCGGAGCCGGCCATCTCGCCGGAGAAATTCAGCGATGGACGCGCGTCGATCATGACGATGTTGCTGTGGCTGCGGTTGCGGACGAGCGCGCGCATGGAGTCGAACTTCACGACCGAGAACGGCCGCGTCGCGACGGTGAACGGCGTCGGAAGCAGCGACATCTTCGCGGTCGAAACCTGCCGCCGGTCGGCGGTCCACTTGGCGAAGCCGCCGTCGAGCACCGACGCGCGATAGCCGTGCCCGAGGTAATCGAGCGTGAACCAGGTACGCGCGGCGAGGAGCGGATCGCGGCTGTAGACCACGATCCGTTTCCAGTCGCCGACGCCGGCGCGCGTGAACGTCGCGACGAGCGCGTCGTCGCTCGGCAGCTCGTTCGGAAGCCCGTCGCAGTCGGTGACGACCTCCTCGCGCGCCACGAAACGCGCGCCGGGGATGTGGCCGGCGTCGTAGTCGGCGCGGTCGCCGACCTCGACGACGGCAACGAGCGGGTCGTTCAGGTGCGCGTTGAGCCACTCGCTGCTGACGACCATTTCCTGTTTGGTGGCGAGGGTGAAGAGGGCTGCGGCAAAGATTGAGATCATGCTGTGCTCCACTCGACGG
>DASYSN010000179.1:0-14686 GCA_036003305.1 Thermoanaerobaculia bacterium | reverse complement strand
GACCTGCGTGTAGCAACCCTCTTCATCCGGATTGCCGGCGCACGACTCGGGGACGAGCTTCGCCAGCTCGTCCCACAACTGCTCCTGCCCGTCTTCGGTCTCGAGATCGAAGCGGCGGTCGCTGGCGTCGAACGGCTCGCGTGTCGCCCAGATCACCTTGTCGGCCGCCACCGGATACGTCGCGCGGATGTATTCGCTGAACGTCTTCCAGCGAGTGTCCGTCAGCGGCACGACGGTACCTCCGAAGTTCGCCGTCACCGGCACGGCGAGAATGCGCATCACGGCCCGCTCGACGAATTCGTATTTCGTTCCGCGCGTCGATTTCGTCGCGCCGTTCACGTTCACGTCGAATTCGTAGCTGCCGGCGGCCCAGTTGCCGCACGCCGCGCGGCTCGGGCAGAGAAAATCGACGACGCTCACCGGCTCACGCGTCGCGATCGGCGAAATCGTCGCGACGAGATGCCCGTCGCGCCTGATGGTCGCCCTGCTCTTCGATTCGTCGACCGTCGCCGGCGCCGCGAGAAACGCGCGGACGACGGTGTCTTTTCCCGCGACGAATTTGAGATGACCGTCCTTCTGGACCCCGATCGCCTGATTGATTTCGATCGAGTCGATCGTGACCTGCCCGAAGACGGTCGCCGACACAAAAAGCAGCGTCAGGGCCAGACGCGCCTGAATTGTGAGCATGGTGAATGGTAGCGCGTGAAACCTGCACGAACAGCGGCCGTCGCAAAGAGGTGATGAATCCCTCTCTGAAGATGCTGTTGCTCGGGATCCGTTTTCTCGTTGCGCCGCTCGATGCCCAACACCTCGCGTCCATCGACGAATTCGTCAAGCGTGAGATGGTCAGTCAGCGGATTCCCGGTCTCGAGCTCGGCATCTACAGCCGCGGCAGGATCCTGCTCGCCAAGGGGTACGGTCTCGCCAACATCGAGCTCAATGTGCCGGTCAAACCCGAGACGCTCATGCAGTCCGGCTCCGTCGGCAAACAGTTCGTTTCGGCCGCAATCATGATGCTCGTCGAAGAGGGCAAGATCTCTCTCGATGACAGCATCACGAAATACTTCCCCGATGCGCCTGCGGCCTGGAAGCCGATCCGGATCAAGAACCTGCTGTCGCACACGTCGGGTCTGGCCGAGTACGAGAGCCCTGACCTCACCGGCCCGAACGGCCCGTTCTACTTGCGTCTCGACTTCACGGAAGACGAGTTGGCCAGGAAGGTCGAGGCTCTCCCCATCGAGTGGGCGCCGGGCGAGAAGTGGGACTACCGCAACACGAACTACATGCTGCTCGGCGTCATCATTCACAAAGTCACGGGGATGACGTATGCGGAATTTCTCAACGCGCGGATCTTCAAGCCGCTGGGCATGACCTCGACCCGGCCCATCAGCGACCGCGACATCATCCCGAATCGCGCCGCCGGTTACGAGATCGACGGCAGCGGTGAGCTCAGGAACCAGGAGTGGGTCTCGCCGACCTTCAACTCCACGGCCGACGGCACGCTCTACTTCAACATTCTCGATCTTGCGAAGTGGGACGATGCGTTATACGGGACGAAGCTGCTGAAACAATCGAGCCTTGACCGGATCTGGACTGCTTATCCGTTGAACGACGGAAAACCCAATCCGGCTGGATACGGCTTCGGTTGGATCATCGATGAACAGGCTGGTCGCAGGCGCATCGAGCACGGCGGTTCCTGGCAGGGGTTCACCTGCCGGATCTCGCGGTATCCCGACGACAACCTCACCGTCGTGGTGCTCACGAACCTCGAAGCCGGCTACTCCAATCCGGGCGTCATTGCGCACGTGGTTGCCGGCCTCGTCGATCCTGCGCTGACGGTGCCCAGGCTGGAGGCGATTGCCGACAATCGTCCCGATCTGGCCGCGCGACTCGGGAAGACCTTGGACTTGCTCGTCGCGGGCACGGACATCCGTCCCGACGCAACCGAGGAACTGGCTGCTCACCTGACGCCGGAGTCCGCGCGGCGCATCCAGGGGAAACTCGCGAAACTCTGGCCCGGAGGCACTCTCACACTGGTCAAGCGCGATCCGGGAATCGACGTCTACCGCCTGACCAAAGGCAGCGATGCCATGCTCGTGGTGTTCGTGCTGACCCCCGCCGGCAAGATCGCCCACCTCGCACTGTTACAGAATCGCGAGTACTGGTGATGATGCCGTTTCGGATCGATGACGTCGCGGGAGACCGCCAGCGACGGTCTCCCGCGGCTCATTGAATGCTTACTTCTTGGTGCAGGTCTCCTCATCGAGCTTCGACCACTTGCCGTTCATCTCGATTTCCGACATGTGTTCGAGCTTCGTGGCGCTCACCTTGGTGAACAGGTCGCGAATCTTCGTCGTTGCTCCGCCGCCGTGCGTGACGCCGTCCCAGATCAGTTTGTTTCCATTCCAGCCGGAAGAGTTCTGGATGTTGAACGACCCCATGTCGTCGACGGAGCCCGACGCGAATTTCTTGACCTGCTCGTCCCATCCCCAATAGACCCGCACGGCCACCGGATGCGCGTTGATGGCTGTCTGGCTCTCGTGGTAGTAGATCGTCAGCCAGTAGTTGTTGAGGGTCCAACTACCTTCGACGCCGGCTTTCGTTTTGTGCTCCGGCACGCCCATGAACGCGTAGCTGGTCCCCTCGCACTGCCAGTTGCCGACGAAATACCCGAGCTCTTTCAGCTTCGGATTCGGACCTGGAGGGGCGTCAGCGGCAAGGACCACGGAGGCGGTGAAGGCGAGGACGATGATCGGAAGAAGTATTCGTTTCATGCAAACCTTCCTTTCGGTGATGAGGGATCGTATCTGAACGGACATCAGAAGAACTCCGGATGCTCCTTCGCCAACGCCGCCTCGCGGCGTGCAATGTCGGTAAGGAGGTTGTGCGTCGGGGCGATGATGCGCGCCACTTCGTAACAGCGCCATGAATCGGCCGCGTCGTAGCCGGTATCGAGAGCGTCGCCCAAGTCTTTCCAGACGCCGGTAAGGAAGGGATTTTCTTTTAGCGCGGCGGTGAACAGATCGACCGCCGCTTCGCGATTGCCGAGGTTGGTCTCGGAATCCGCGCGGAAAATGCCGAGGACGTACGCCTTCGGTCCGGCAAGTGGCGCGAGGCGCGTCAGCGTTGCGATGGCCGCCTTCGCTGCCTCGGCGTTTTGTGGTGCAAGCGAGGCGAGAAACACCTTCACATTCTCGTCAGCGACCAGGCGGTCGCGATGGCGCTTGAAGTCGTCGCCCAACATACCGCCGGTGGCGAGGTTGTGCTCGAGATAGCCGAGGATCGCTTCGAGCGGCTTGCCGCCTTCGGCGGCTGCGTTGGCCTGCGTGATCAGACTCGCGGTTGCCTCGGCGCGCGACTGCGCCGTAGACCGGACGACGACGGCGGCCGCGGCGGCGGCGGCGGGATTCTGCAGTGACGTTTTCTCCATCGCCGGCAGCGCGTATGACGCATCGGGCGTCTCTTTCGTGGCCACGATTTCGAATCGCTGTACGCTGCCGAACGCCGGATCGGTGTGCCGCACCCACTTCGGAGCGCCGTCGAGTTTCTGCAGATCAGCGAGAATCTCCGGATGCGCGCCAATCATGTACCGGACGTATTGCACGTAGAGATCGCGCCCCCCGGCCGGCAGAGGCACGAGATCGGTCGAGTACGCGAACAACTCCTTCTTCTGCCAGACATAGCGCCGCTCGCCCGTGACGGTCGTGCGCTCGATGCCTGACCGTCCCGACCCTTGCGCTCGTACGGCCAGCTGATGCTCTGCAATCGTTGCCGGCATCATTGCGGCCTGGGTACCGCCGCCAGCTTTCAGCACCTTGCCGATCATCAGGCGGTTGTCGAGCTCCGCTAGACGTCCGCTGAGCAGCGCGTACAGCGACTGCTCGTTCAGCAGGTGCTTTTCGGAGTCGACGAAGATGGCCATGCGTTTGCCGAAGTCGTAGACGCCGCGCGAGTTGCCGTCGTCCCACTGAAACCATCGCGCGCCCAGCGTGAGGTGGACGTCTCGCGTCTCCGGCTTGTCATCCCCCTTGATCTTCTCCGCGCCCTCGATTGCGATCGAGCTGGTCGTCAGCCGGCCGGTGATCTCGACGTTCGCCACTGCGAACGAAGGGAGAACGAGAAGAGCCGCGGCCACGATCAGTCTGCACATCCCCAGATTGTCGCAGTTTGGCGTCGTGCCTATCTGAGGAACTGGCAGGGCATCCGATGCGTGTGGCCGATTTGGCGGGGCATCCGAGACAATTTTCGAACCGCCGAGGGTAGGGATTTTCGCCGCGGAAACACACCTCCCACGGAGGGACAGCGTGGGTACAACATTCGTTGAGTCGTGGAACCTCGTTATCGACAACGGCAGCGCGACCGCGCCGCCTGTCGTCCTTGGAGATTTCGTGTTTCAGCTCTCGGCGACTGCAGGCGTGGACGTGGGCGACGAGACTCCTTATGTCGACGCGGTCAATATTGACGACGGAAGCGTTGTCTGGTCCTACACGGGTGCCTACGGCGCGGGGACGTACATTACCGGTCCTGCCGCCGGGGACGGAAACATCTACCTGATCGACAACGGTAACCTTGTCGCGCTCTCCGCCACCAACGGCACAATCGTGCAGACTTTCTCCGGCACGTTTCGCGGGTCTCCGGTTGCGTGCGACGGCGGCGTTCTCTTCGCGCTGAACGACGGCGCCAACGCGATCTCGGCGCTAGATCCTTCGAATGGCAGTACGGCGTGGGTCTATCCCGGTCCGGAGGCGCCGCCGCTGACCGCGAGTATCGGTTCCCTCGCCCTCTCCGCAAACGGCTCATTCATCTACTTCGTAGCCGGTGCGAGGCTGTACTGCATCGATGTCACGACGAGTGTTCTTCAGTTCATCACACCATCTGCTCCGATCTCGCTCTACAACCGATGGGCGCCCGTCGTCGCGCAAGGGATTGTCGTGGTGGGGGAGAGCACGCTGAACGGCCTTGTCCTCGATGCCATCGATTCTTTCGACGGTAGCCTGAAGTGGTCCTGGTCCCTCGGGAACCTGGCGAGCATGCCGCAGCCGGTCGCTTCAGAGGATGGCAACATCCTCTTCGTCTATGTCTACACAAGCAACTCTCCAACGAGCCCTACGGTCATCGCACTCGACCTGACGGAGCCAAACGGCGACCTGTTATGGTCCTATACCTTTCCGACCCCGGGGACGGGCGTAACACTCGCACCGACGCAACTGGTCGTGGACGGTCAAGAGGTGTTCGCGATCACCACGTCCACGGCTGCGCTAACCTCGGTACTTTCGGTCACGGCTCTGCTGGACGGCCAGATCACCGGCACCACTTCACTTACGGTGGCGAGCCCGAACCAGCCCTTGGGGGGAGCGCTGGGAGATGGGACATTGGTCCTCTCTTCGACCGCCGGCCCGACCGCGTTTACCTACGCGCAGACTCCACAGCAGATACTCAGTGTGGGTCAGAACCCGTTCGCCATCGTGGGATATACCGAGACGATGGTATTCGTATCGACCGCGGCGGGAATCACGCCGATTATCGCCGGCGACACAGGGTGGAGTGTCCAGCAGGCCATTCCGATGCCGATGAATTCCTGGCTGCCATGGGGTCTGGCGATGAACCCCGAAGCCACACTGGTCGCCATCGCATGCCAGTCGGGTAACAATGGCCTCGTCGTCTTTTTCGACCCATCGTCGAAGCAGATGCTCGGGAATGTCGTTATCGAAGGCACAGCGCGTCAAAACGCCGGGACACTCGAGTTGGCGTTCACACTTGACGGGAATTACGTGTTCGCCACGAATGAGTACATCAACACCGTGAGTGTCATCCAGGTGAACGGTGGCACGAGCCCCGCTCTCGCCGCCACGGTGGCGGTCGGCCTGACTCCCACAGGGATCGCGATGGATGCTAATTACGCGTACGTCATCTGCCAAGATGCCGCCGCTCAACTGCAGGTCATCGACATTGCGACCGCGATCACGAACCCCTCCGTCAGCATCGTCGCCACCGTCTCCGCAGGAACGGACCCGGTTCGAATCGTCCTCGGCTCGACGGGAGGCGAGGACTACGCCTGGGTCAGCGACCGGGGCGGGAACGCCGTTTTGACATTCAACACGGCTGATCTGATCAGCAGCCCAGGCAGCGGCCCCTTGGCGACGACTCCGGTCGGTATCGCTCCGGTTGGACTGCTGCTGTTCGGCGGAGGGGATTACATCGCCGTATCGAACTCGAACAGGTTCTCGAATCCGCTTTCGGACGGCACGATGACCGTGCTCGACACCACGACCGTGCTCTCACAATCCGGTTCGTCCGTGGTCGCAACCGTCAACGCGCATCTCTTCCCCCGGGAATTCGGCGCCGTCCCCGACGGGAGCACCTTCTTTCTGACCAACTTCTCTTCGGGCGAGGTAATGGTGTTCGACGCCGATCAATTCATTAGTTGACGATGGCGTCCGCATGCGGGACGAGAAGAAGCCGGTTGCGCGATAGGAGGCCACTGCAGAACTGGTGACGGCGCGAGCCGGGGCGTTTCCCGCACTGGCGAGGCTGCGGATTGTCAGATTCCGAATGACGAAGCGACGTCCGCGCGCCTTGGCGGAGGAGGTGGGATTCGAACCCACGGTACGGTTACCCGTACGGCGGTTTTCAAGACCGCTGCCTTAAACCACTCGGCCACTCCTCCGGGGAGTCTTACGAACAGCCGCTCACGTCAAAAGATTCACGTCGATCGTGATCTTCAGCCGCAGCCGGCGGTGATTGCGGATCTCGTCGAGGGAGAGATTCAGCGGGATGCTGACTTCCTTCACGAGGCCGTCCGTCGCGCGGCGCTCGGCGGGGGGTGGCGCCGTGGCCGTCGCCATCTGCGCTTCGAGCTGCGGAAGCGAGTCGAGGATGCCGGCCGGCAGCGGGATCTCGATCGACGCCATCGGCACCTCGGTCATCAGATCGGGAAGGCCGACCTGCGGACCTGACGTCGCGTAGTAGTCGGTCACGTCCTCGAACGGATTTTCGTCAATCGATGGTGGTGCCGGGGCGGGTGGCGGCGGAGGCGGCGCCGGCTTCGAGCCGACCAGCTCCGTCGCGACGAGCGGAATGCTCTCATCGGCGTCATCGTCGATCACGAAACCGGCCGAAGGCTTGGCTGCCGGTTTTGGCGGTGCCGGCTTCGGCGCGGCCGGCTTCGGAGCCGGTTCTTCGTCGACGTCCTCCCAGAGCGAGTCGGCGCCCGGGGCGCGCTCGACGCGGGGGTTGAGAATCTGGAGATCGCGGTCGACCGGCTCGGAGCCTTCGAGGTTGTACTTCTTGATCAGGTGCGCGAGGACGAGCTGCGTGATCCCCTTCAGCGTCTCCTCGACGCCGATTCCGGTCGTCGCCACCGACTCGAACGACGGCGCGTGCAGCGTCTTGTTGACCTCCGCGTCCATCTCCGGCACCGGCATCGCGTTCGGGAGGTCGCGCTTGTTGTACTGCAGCACGATCGGAATCTCGCGGATCCGGACGCCCTGGCGCTTGAGATTGTCCTCGAGGTTCTGCAGCGACTCGAGGTTCGCGTCGAGGGCGAAGTCCTGCGAGTCGGCGACGAAGACGATCCCGTCGGCGCCCTTCAGCACGAGCTGGCGCGTCGAGTTGTAGTAGACCTGCCCGGGGACCGTGTAGAGCTGGAGCTTCGTCCGCATCCCGCGGATCTTGCCGAGGTCGAGCGGGAGGAAGTCGAAGAAGAGCGTGCGGTCCGTCTTCGTCGCGAGCGAGAGCATCTTGCTCTTGCTGTTCGAAGGCAACGAATCGTAGATGAACTGCAGATTCGTCGTCTTTCCGCAGAGACCCGGACCGTAGTACACGATCTTCGCCGTGATCTCTTTGGTCGCGTAATTGAAGAGGACCATGGGAGGCGATGAGGGTACTGCAACTCCAGAAAATTTTCATCGCCGCAACTTCAGCCGCGCCCCAGCCGCATATGATGCGCGGCTTCGGAGGTGCAGATGCGGTCGAGGTGGACCCCTGTTTTGCCCATCCTTCTCCTCTTGCTGCCTTTGGTAGCGTACGGCCAGGCGCCCGGCGTCTACGCCATCACCGGCGCCACGGTGCATCCGGCGAGCGGACCTGACATCGCCAACGGCACGGTGCTGATCCGCGGCGGCGTCATCGAAGCGGTCGGCGCCAACGTGACGATCCCGCCCGACGCGGCCGTCATCGACGCGAAGGGCGCGCACGTCTATCCCGGGCTCATCGACGCCCAGACGTCCCTCGGCTTCCCGTCGGCACGCCCGCAGACGCGCGGACGTCGCGGCGGCGGAGGCGGTCGGGGCGGCCAGCAGCAGGAGCAGCTCCCGGAGACGTCGCCCGCGTACGTCGCGATGCACAACGTCAACCTGACCGAGGACGACATCGACGCACGCCGCGGCATCGGCGTGACGACGGTCGTCACCGCCCCGGCGTTCGGCATCTTCAACGGCCAGTCGGTCGTCCTCGACCTCGGCGCCGGAACGCCCGAGGAGCGGGTGATCAAGTCGCCGGCAGGAATGCAGATCTCCTTCAATCCGCGGCCGGCGTGGACCTTCCCCGACTCGCTCATGGGCGTCATCGCCTACATCCGGCAGACGATGATGGACGCGCAGTGGTACGGCAACGCGCGCACGATCTACGAGAAAAACCCGACCGTCGGCCAGCGCCCGGAGACGAGCGAGTCGCTCGAGGCGATGCAGCCGGTGATCGCGAAGAGCCTTCCGGTCGTCTTCGTCGCCGACTCCGAGCTGATGATGCGCCGCGCGCAGAAGATCGCGAACGAGTTCGGCGTCCGCTACATCCTCTCCGGCGGCCGGCAGGGATACCGCTTCGCGAACGAGCTGAAAACCTGGAACGTGCCGGTGCTCGTTTCGGTCAAGTGGCCGGCCGCGCCGGCGTCGAAGGAAGACCGCGACGAGCAGCCGCTCCGCATCATTCGCGACCGGCAGCTCGAGCCGACGACCCCCTCCGCATTCGTGAAGAGCGGCGTCAACTTCGCGCTCGTCTCGGGCGCGGGGAAGACCGGCGACTTCATCCCCGGCATTCGCAAGGCGATCGACAACGGCCTCTCGGCTGACGACGCTCTCAAGGCGACGACGCTCTGGCCGGCGCGCATCTTCGGCGTCGACCGGCAGCTCGGCTCGCTCGACCATGGCAAGATCGCGAACGTCGTCGTCAGCGACAAACCGATCTTCGACAAAGACGCGAAGATCACCCACGAATTCGTCGACGGCCGCGAGGTGCGGTTGCCGTCACCGGCGAAGAAGGCCGCGGAGAGCGCGCCGTCAGCGGTCGACGGTACATGGCGACTCACCGTCCGCTCGTCGCAGGGTGACGTGGCGATCACGATCACGCTGCACAACGAGAACGGTGCGCTCAGCGGCACGTTCTCCGGCGACAAAGGCTCCGGCGACATCAGCAACGGCAGCTTCGAAGGAACGACGGTCGAGTTCACGATTCCGGTGAAGGGCCAGAGCGAGACCGAGTCGGGCGACTGGGTCTTCCACGGCACGCTCGACGGCACTTCGATCAGCGGCTCGGTCACGACGAGCCTCGGCACGTTCCAGTTCAGCGGGAGCAAGGGACGATGAAAGTCCCAATGAAAGTGACGATGAGAAAACTCGCACTCGCCATTTCGCTGTTTGCCACCGCCGCTTTCGCGGAAAACGTCACCGTCATCCGCGATGCCACGATCCTCACCGTCACGCACGGGAAGATCGAGCACGGCACCGTCGTCATGCGCGGCGGAAAGATCGCGGCGGTCGGTCCCGACTCGGAGATCGCCGTGCCCGCCGGCGCGAACGTCATCAACGCGTCCGGCAAGTACGTGATGCCGGGCATCATCGACACGCACTCCCACACCTCGGTCGAAGGAAGCGTCAACGAGATCTCGCTGCCGAACAGCGGCGCGGTCCGCATCGGCGACGTCCTGACGAACGAGGACATCAACGTCTACCGCGAGCTCGCGGGCGGCACCACGACCGCGCTCGTCCTGCACGGCTCCGCGAACTCGATCGGCGGTCAGAGCCAGATCGTGAAGTGGAAGTACGGCCGGCCGCTGGCGGAGTGGTTCATCCCCGACGCGCCGCGCACGATCAAGTTTGCCCTCGGCGAGAACCCGAAGAGCTCGAACTTCCGTCCGCCTCCCGGCATCCCGCTGCAGTACCCGGCGACGCGCATGGGCGTGGAGGAAGTGATCCGCGACTCGTTCCTCAAGGCGAAGGACTACATGGCGGCGTGGGACGAGTACGACGCGAAGAAGAAGCGCGGCGAGAACCCGATTCCGCCGCGGCGCGATCTCATGCTCGACGTGATGTCCGACATCCTGCGCGGCAAGATCGACGTCCACTCGCACTGCTACCGCTCCGACGAGATCCTGATGCTGCTCAACCTCTCCGACGAGCTCGGGTTCAAAGTGCGCGAGCTCCACCACGTGCTCGAAGGCTACAAAGTCGCGAAGGAGATTGCGGCTCACGGCGTCGGCGGCGGAACGTTCATCGACTGGTGGGGCTTCAAGGCGGAGGCGTATGACGCGATTCCGTACAACGTCGCGCTGATGGATCGGGCCGGCGTCGTCACGGTGGTCAACTCCGATTCCGACGAGCTGGCGCGCCGGCTCAACCTCGACGCGGCGAAGTCGATGAAGTACGGCGGCCTATCCGAGGATGAAGCGCTGAAGCTCTGCACGTTGAACGGCGCGAAGCTGCTGCGGCTCGATCACCGCCTCGGATCGATCGACGTCGGCAAGGACGCCGACCTCGTGATCTGGACCGGCCATCCGTTCTCGACCTACTCGCGCGTCGAGACGACCTTCATCGAAGGCGACGTCTACTTCGACCGCGCCAAAGACCTCGCCATGCGCGTCGAGCTCGCGAAAGAGAAGCGCGACCGCTTGAAGAAGGAAGCGGACGAGGAAGGGAAGAACAAGAAGGGGAAGAAGGAGGTGTCCAATGGTTAGGCGAACCTTCTGTCATCCTGAGCCGGCGCAGCGCGGCGAAGGACCCGTTGCAAACGGAGCGACCAGCGTGCCTCACGAAACGGATCCTTCGCCGTCTTCGCGGCTCAGGATGACAGCGTTTTTGGCCCTCGCTCTTGCCGCGCTGCAGCTTTCGGCGCAGTCCGTCATTCTCAACAACAACGGGAAGAAGCCGACCGTCGCGATCAGGAACGCGATGATCGTTCCGGTCACGGCGCCGGTGTGCAACAACTGCACGATCGTCTTCAGCGAAGGAAAGATCACCGCGATCGGCGCGAACGCCGCCGTTCCCGGCGGCGCGGTGGTGATCGACGGCACCGGCCTCCGCGTCTATCCCGGCATGATCGACTCCGGCACGCACATCGGTCTCAGCGAGGTTGATTCGGTGCCGGGAACGAACGACGTCACGGAGCTCGGCGACCTCAATCCGAATGCCTTCGCGGCAGTGGCGGTCAACCCGCACAGCAACCTCATTCCGGTGACGCGCATCAACGGCATCACCTCCGTCGTCACGAAGCCGGACGGCGGGATCGTCTCCGGCCAGAGCGCGCTCATTCAGCTCTCCGGCTGGACGCCGAAGGAGATGGTGATCAAGTCGCCGCTCGCGCTCCACATCAACTTCCCGCGCCTGCGCACCGCGTCGTTCGACGAGCAACCGCAGGACGAGGAGGCGGAGAAGGAAGCGCGCAAGAGCTACTCCGAGCAGCTCGACAAGCTCCGCGATCTCTTCCGCGACGCGAATGCCTACGCGAAGGCGGCGTCCGCGCGCATGAAGGACGTGAACGTCAAGCGCTACGACCGCGACGTCATGCTCGAGTCGATGGTGCCGGTGGTCCAGGGACAGGTCCCGGTGATCATCCACGCCAACCTGGAGCGTGACATCCGCGCCGCGATCAAGTTCGCCGACGAGGAGAAGATCAAGATGATCCTCGCGGACGCCGACGACGTCGCGCGCGTGATCCCCGACCTGAAGAAGCGCGACATCCCGGTCATCCTCGGGCCGATCCTCTCGTTGCCCCCGCGCGAGGACGATCCGTACGATCTCGTCTTCACCAACGCGCAGAAGCTGAACGAGGCGGGCATCCGCTTCGCGATTCAGTCGGATGACGCGCACAACGCGCGTAACCTGCCGTACCACGCCGCGATGTGCGCCGCCTTTGGGCTCCCGAAAGACGTCGCGCTGAAGGCGATCACGATCTATCCGGCGCAGATCTTCGGCGTCGCCGATCGCATCGGGTCGCTCGAAGTCGGCAAGCGCGCCGATCTCTTCATCTCCGACGGCGATCCGCTGGAGATCACCACGAACGTCAAGCGCGTCTTCATCGACGGCGAAGACATCCCGATGGACTCGTATCAGACCTTGCTATACAAGAAGTTTTCGCAGAGACCATGAAACGGGTTGCGAGGTTGCGGGGTTACGAGGTCTAATTGGCCTGACCCCGCAACTTCGTAACCTCGCAACCCCGCTCTTTAACAACTGACACCGCTGCAGTGAACGGGAAGCCGGTGAAATGCCGGCGCGGCCCCCGCCACTGTAACCGTCGACGAGTCGCGCATCGTATGCCCACTGCTGTAGCGGGAAGGGCGCGCGGCGAGGAGGACACGGAAGCCAGGAGACCGGCTGCATCGGTGACTTCAATTCACAACTTCGGAGGGAAGTCGCCGTGAACCTGCTCGCTGTTCTTCTATTTCTCGCAACCGCACAAGTCACCTCGGTCCCAGTCCCAATCAACGACCAAATCGTCGTCACCGCATCCGCATTGCCGGAAAGCGTCGAGTCGACACCTGCCGCCGTCACCGTCGTGACGAAGAGCGACATCGACCAGCACGAAGCGCGCGACGTCGCCGACGTCCTGCGCGACGTTCCCGGCCTCACCGTCAGCCGCACCGGCAGCTCCGGCCACGCCACCTCGCTCTTCACGCGCGGCGCGGCGTCGACGCACACGCTCGTGATGTGGAACGGCATCGAGATCAACAACCCGTACTTCTCCGGCTACGACTGGGGACGCTTCTCGACCGCGGGCGTCGAGCAGGTCGAAGTCGTTCGCGGCCCGTACTCGTCGCTGTATGGCTCCGAGGCGGTGGCGGGCGTGGTGAACGTCATCACGACGCCGAAGAAGAGCGGCGCGAGCGGATCTGTCGAAGCGGGCGGCCACGGGCTGCGCAATGGGAACGTCGAAGGCTCGCTCGTCAGCGCGTCGCAACTCGTCAGCGGATCGCTGGAGCGCCGCGAGGACGACGGCTTCTCCGCCAACGACGACTTCGCGCAGACGAGCGCGAACGCGCTCTGGAAGTGGACCGCGAAGCCGAACTTCTCCCTCGGCATCGCCGGCCGCTACACGTCGTACGACCTCGGCATCCCAACGAACCTGAACGCCGATCTGACGGCGCTCGTCCCAAGCCTGCAGCGGCGCCAGAGCGGCACGGAGCGGCAGTTCGCGCTGCCGCTGTCGCAGGCGCTCGGCGGGTTCTCGTACGACCTCACGCTGTCCGAGACCCGCAACAATGACCGCTTTGCCGATCCCGAAGACCCGTTCGGCACCGTCTCATCGCAAACGACGTCGACGACGCATCGCGCGCGTCTCGCCACGCGCACCGCGGCCGGCGCCTTCGGCACGTTCCTCGCGGGCGCGGAGTGGGCGCGCGCGGAAGTGACGGATGTGAACAACTTCGGCGCGAATCTCGACCACAACCGCCGGACCGAGAAGTCGCTCTTCGCCGAGGATCGCTTCTCGCACGCGATTGGCGGGGAGCACCTCGAGGTGAGCGCCGGGGCACGGTACGACGACTTCGACACGTTCGGGAGCCAGGTGTCGCCGCGTCTCGCGGCCGCGCTGATCGACGGTCCGAACAAGTTCCGGGCGGCCTTCGGCGAGGCGTTCCGCGCGCCGTCGATCGGCGAGTTGTACTTCCCGTTCAGCGGCAATCGCGACCTCAATCCGGAGCGGAGCCGGAGCGCCGAAGTGGGCTACGACTACACCTTCACAACCGGCGCGCAGATCTCAGCGACCGCGTTCCGCAGCACGTACCGCGATCTCATCACCTTCGACAACACGACCTTCGCATTCGCGAACATCGGCCGCGCGACGGCGCAGGGCGTCGAGATCGGCGCGTCGCAGAATGTCGGCTCGATGTACTGCTCGCTCTCATACACCTGGCTCGACAAGCCGCTCCCGCGTCGTCCACGCAACAGCGGCTCGATCTTCCTCGGCTACCGCGCCGGCGGCGTCGACACGAACGTCGAGATCGCGCGGACGGGCGCCCGCGCCGACGTCCTCCCGGTTCTCCCGTTCAGCGCCATCACCGACCGCGCCTACACCATCGTCGACATCAACGCCCAGCTCCACCTCGACCGCATCACCCCGTTCGTGAAACTCGAGAACGCGACCGACAAGCGCTACGACACCGTCGCCGGCTATCCGTCCCCGAGGCGCCGCGCGATCGTCGGGTTGAAGTTCGGCGTGTAGTTGCAACAGCCCCTCATCCGCCTTCGGCACCTTCTCCCCGCTAAACGCGGGGAGAAGGGCATCGATTGGGAGAGCTTGCGAAAACGTTGAACGAATACCCTTCTCCCCCGCTTTTGGGGGAGAAGGTGCCGAAGGCGGATGAGACTTCATCTGCGCAGCTCTTCGGTGCGCAGACCACCGAGGACGAAGATTCCCACCCGCCGGTGGAATGGCTCGGCCGTGACGCGAACAATGGAGGCATGGCGGGGAGAAAAGT